>JAUQPW010000015.1:0-31823 GCA_030550175.1 bacterium | reverse complement strand
AAATTTTTGTTAGAAGTAATTTGCCAGATAGCCGTGGTCCAAAACAAATAAAGTCGCTACTATACCCTATGGGTTTGTATCATAGCAGCGACTTTAATGGTTTCTAGCTGTAGAGAATCTTATCGAAACAGCTTAATTAAGAGAAGGTTCAAAAATCCTGTTGGTTACATGAAGAACCTGATTGATATCATCCAGAGGCTTCTCCAGGTAGCTGGTCACGCCCAGGTTAAGGGCCTCAATGGCATTTTCTTTTGAAGGATAACCGGTTATAACCACCGTTTTAATATCTTTGTGAAGATCCTTTGCCTTCTTAATGAGCTCTAAACCATCCATACCGGGCATTTTAATATCGACAAACATTAAATGATAAGTAGATTTCTGGAGGAGGTCTAAAGCCTGGCTGCCACTGCTGGCCGTATCTACACGATACTCACCAGATTTGGAAAGGGCTTTCTGAATGACATCTCGAACTTCTTCTTCATCATCCACTACGAGAATTCTTTTTTTCGGTCTGAGATCCTGTTTAGGTAGATTTTGCTGGTTTTCCAACCATTCATCGATTTGCTCTTTACGGAATCTCCATTGGCCACTTACTTTAATAGCTGGAATACGGTTTTCTTTAATCAGTCTGTATAAGGTTCTTCTATCTAAACGCAGGTAATCTTTCAGGTCATTCACGGTCATTAATTTATAAAACATAGCTACACTCCTTTTACATAAAGTTCATTTTTTCACCATCTTTACCAAGATATCATACATTACTATTGAATCTTGGAAAAGTCAACGTGATTTCATGAACTTCCGAAATTGGACGAATCAAGTTTACAGCAGCTAGAAGGCCTTCCCTCTCAAAAAGCCATCTGGAGAAGAGCCCGTACCTTTTGTATCAATTTCATTTAATTTGTCAAGGAGTCTTTTTATTTCCTTCTCGGGCTTAAGTAAGCACCGGAATAATGCATAAGTTTGTAAGTAAGCCAATTCAGATGATTTTTGATCCTTCAGGTTCTTTAAATCCTCTTCAAAGATGTTAAGAGACAGGAGAGGTGTTAGGCCAGAAGAGTTCCTTTCTTCCAGGGGCTTACCTTCATACTTTTTCATCAAGGTAGGATCTTCTCCAGAAAAGTGGAGAGCTAAAGCCTCATTAAGCCAGAAAGGACCGTATCCTCGAGAAATTTTATGAACCAATACCTGGGTCACTGGGTGAAAGAGTGTCACATGTAAAATGCCTTTTTTTCGCAGCATCTTAAGGGTTGAAGAGCTATTTGGGAGGCCTTATAGGTAACGGCCGCCTACTCGGTTTATCTATTGACCAGATAGAACTCGCTGTCGTACTCTGCACCTTTACTTCTATCACTTTGTTGGAGGAATAATTCAGTTCCTGGCTTAATATTTCATACCTTTCCTCCAACACTTCAGGAAGTTGCTAAAAAAATCCGTAGGGGAGGATGTCCTTCCTAGTTAATGATAAAGTGGCTGCTGAATACCATTTCCGCCGCACTCATAGAAGAACAAACGTAACTCAGCAGCCAAATTATCCTTTGTCACCTTAGATCATGCAAACTTTATACCTGTCGGGTAACTATAACAATTTAGTAGGTGTCCCTTTTTCTGTCTGAACTGAACACTCCCCTCCCCCCTCTAATCCCTCCGTATACGGGGGGATTAGAGGGGGGAGGGGAGTGTTTCTTTTTCCACCTACTAAACAGTCATGACCCGTTAGGTCGCCACGAAGCATGAAAATCGTAAGACGATTTTCGTAAGAAATTGATACAGATACACCTGTCGGAGGGTATTTTAGGATTTTGACCCTTTTATCGCACCTTTGAGGGAATGAAGGAAAATAGTAAGTTGGTCAGGGTAGCCCTTCGGAAGACATTTCCAAGTTCGTTATTGACACATTCCAACTTCATCCCCAAGCCCTTTTCCGGTAAAAGGATAATTTTCGTCAATCCGTTCCATTTTAAGCCACTCCGGGGAGGATGTTCCATTCTAAAACAAAACTGGGGAGGAAAAGGAGAAGCGTCTTTCCCATTTTACAAAAAAAGCCGATGTTTAAAAACATCGGCTTCTTATAAGTAAAGATCTTAATAAGGGAAACTTACAGAAATAGCGATCTTTTATTTCAAAGTATCCAACACTTTTAATACCTCTTCCACATTGGGTACTTCTGTAATCGGCCCTACATTGACGTACTGGAGAATTCCATTTTTATCAACGACAAAAATGGCCCGTTCATTGGGAATCCTGGCCGTTCCGGCAAAATCCTCATTACGGAAAATCCCGTATTTCTTAGCCACTTCATTGTTATAATCACTTAGCAGAGGATATTTTAAACCCAGAGATTCCGCCCACACCTTATGTGCAAATACGCTGTCTGCACTGATACCCAGTACCTGGGCATTTTTTTCTTCAAACCGAGATAATTCTTTCTGGAATGAAGAAACCTGCTGGGTTCAGGTGGGGGTCCAGTCCAACACGTGGAACGAAAGAACTACATTCTTTTTTCCTTTAAAATCAGACAGGGTAATTTTATCTTTCCCATCCAGAGGCATTGAAGCCGGTAAAGTAAAGTCGGGGGCCGGATCTCCCACTTTAAGGTGGGTCTTGGTTTTAACCGGTTCTAAATTACCAGCATAGGTCACATAAATTCCGAAGACTCCCAGCATCCCCAGGACCATCCCCAAGGTTACGATACGCTTCGCAAAGATTTTTGGGCTCATCATTAAGCACCTCCTTAGGTTTGTTACTTCTATTCTGTTAGTGACTCTAAAATGAGATTATGAACCAGGGTACAAGGGTATTGATAGAATGGAAGCCTTCGTTTGTCAAGAGAAAAAACCGCGCCTGCGATCCGCCCTACTTCGGGTTTTCTACCACCTCAATTTTTGCCTTGGATTTAAGCTCTTCGATCCATTTGGTAACCTCTTCGCGAATCCGTTCTTGTTTGAGATTGGATTTGATATCTTCTTTAACTTCGGGGAAGGGGGTTACTCCAGCTTCTCGCCGATCTGTAAGCTTGATAATATGGTAGCCGAATTGGGTTTCCACAATATCGCTTATTTCTCCTGGTTTCAATTTAAAAGCAGCTTCTTCAAAGGGAGGGACCATCGCACCACGACCAAAGTATCCAAGATCTCCACCGGTTTCCGCAGCACCCGGCTCTTCCGAGTACTTCTTGGCCAGTTCCGTAAAATCTTTACCGGACTTCGCTTCCTTTAACACCTGGTTGATTTTCTTTTTAGCTTCTTCTTTCTTTTCCGGAGGAGCATTGGGATCAACCCGAATTAAAATATGGCTGGCTTTAACCTGTTCTGGATGTTTAAATTGTTCTTCCTTGCCCTTGTAATATTCCTCAGCCTGCTGATCACTTATGTCAATCTTTGAGATGATATTTTGCTGGACCAGCTTATCCACAATGAGGTTTTTGGTCACCAGAGGTTTCAATTTATCCAGTTCCACATCGGTGCCTTGACTTTGAATGGCGGTAACGGCTTCGTTGACCTCTTCATCGGAAACGGTCACGTTTTCTTTTTGGGCTTCCTGGAGGAGGATTTCCTGGGTAATAAGCCGATTAATCAAATCCTTACGGATCTCGGCTACTCGTTCAGGAGGAACTTCCTGTCCTTGACTCCTGGCTTTGAGTCTGGATAAAACCCGATTCAAAAAGAAATCTACCTCTTCGGTAGTAATGACATGGTTGTTAACCTTCGCAGCGATACCGGACTTAGCAGCTTCAGATTTTGGAGCTTCTGGAGGATTTTGTTGAGGTTCGGTTGTTTTTTGGGATTCCTGGGCTAAGATCATTAGCCCTCCCAGCGTAAGAACCAAGGCAAAGACTAAGCCAGCACGGATAATTCTTTGCATGAACATCTCCTTCAAAGAGTCGATCTTCAGCCCATGGAAATGAACCAACCCGTAGGGGTCTTTCATACCCTGGGCTGACACATTTAAAGACGTTAAGAAAGAATTATATAGTTTCAGAAGTAAAGCCACCGGTTTTCTCAGGAGGAGGTCAGCAGGTCCTTACCTAAAAAAGGCGGGGTAATCTATCTGAAGCTATATAATATTAAGGACAAACACAAAATACAGGATAGCGGTTTCCTTAAAATTTGTCAAACATTTTCTACTTAAGATGTTTTATTAACAAGCTCCGTAGCCCGGAAAGGGTTATATTTCCGCCACTCATAACGAGAACCACTTTTTTCCCGATCAAGGATTCCCGAATCTTTAAGGCCGCCGCCAACGGAGAAGCACCGGCTCCTTCCACAAGATTGTGGGTTTTTTCTAGCAGGATTAAAATGGCCCGTTCAATCTCCTCTTCACTCACCACTAAAAAATCATCCAGAAAATCCCTTAAGATTCCCAGGGGAAGTTTAAACGGGGATCGAGTTGCTAGACCTTCGAAAGAAGTCATAGAAGGACGAATCACCTCACGCCCCTCCTTCCAGGAAAGGTAGACAGCAGGAGCTTGTTCAGCCTGAACTCCAATAACTCGTATCGCCGGGTTAATCGCTTTAACCACCGTACAGGCTCCCGCGGCCCCACTTCCCCCTCCAATGGGAGTAATAATCACTTCGGCATCGGGTAGGTCTTCCAGGATTTCCAGATGAATCGTTCCTACGCCTGCAATCAACAACGGCTCATCTCCGGCATGGATATATCGGTAACCCTTTTCTTGGGCGATTTGTTCGGCATAAATTCGAGAATCATCGAACTCTCTCCCATGGAAGAGGAGTTCGGCTCCCATATTTTTTATGGCTTCCATTTTATCCGGGTTGGCATTTTCAGGACACACAATGATCGCCCTCACGCCAAAAAGTTTGGAGGCATAGGCAATGGATTGCCCGTGATTTCCTGAAGAGGCTGTGATAACCCCCCGGTTTCGCTCTTCCGGGCTCAACTGAGAGAGAAGATAAATGCCCCCTCGAATCTTAAAAGCCCCAATAGGCTGATGATTTTCATGTTTTACATAGACTTCGGCTCCCAACAGCTTAGAGAGGGAGGCATAGTAATGGAGTGGCGTTCTCAACAGGTATCGAGCTATAATTTTCTTTGCCTGCAGAACATCCTGGAGGGTCGGTCGATACAAGGGCTGTTCCATAAAACGAAAGGCCAGGAGTCAGAAACCGGAAGATCTCTTTACCTTCTAACTCCGGACTCCTGATCCCTGTTTTCTCTTTCCTTCATTTCAGCTGAATGTGAACCATCAAAATGAGAGATTGACCTTTGTTGGTAAAATAAAGATCGTTTGTCTCCGGGTTAATAACCAGTTTAAGAGGATCACGCCCTGCGGGAAAGGTGGTTAAAATTCGATTGAGAAGACTATTAATCACCGAAATGGTCTGGCTCTTCCAGTTGGCCACATAGAGTAAGTTATTTTTTAAGTTAAGGGCCATTCCATAAGGACTTTCTTCAACGGCCAGAATTCCATCCACTTTATACGTCTCCCCATTAATTACGGAGAGAGTGTTACTTCGGGAATTGGTAACATAAATCTTTTTAGTTAGAGGATTAACCACCACATGAGAAGGCCTGCTTTCTACAGGAATCGTTGCGATAACTTTATTACTTTCCCCATCGATAACCGATAGGGTATCATCTTCGGTGTTGGCCACATAAATCTGATTTGTTTGCGTGTTTACGGCAATCCCGGTCGGTTTAGAGCCGACTTTAATTTCAGCTGTAACTTGGTAGGTAAGCCCATCGATCACAGAAACCTTTTCGTCGTTTTGATGGGTGATATAGATTTTATGAGTTGTTGGATTGACCACCATAGAGGTAGGTTTATAGGGTAACGAAAGGGCCGGTAGAATCTTATCGTTTTCTAAGTGAACGACCTGAAAAAGAGGAGGTTTCAGGCTGAAAAGATAGAGAAGGTTATCTTCAGGATTAAGGGCCAAAGCACTGGCCGGTTGGCGAAGGGAAATGGTGTGAAGAATATTCCGACTGGTCAAATCCACCAGAGCAATCTCTGGAATTTGACTATAAGCCACATACAGGGTATTTGTTTTCGGGTTAAGAACAAAATCCGAGGGAACATCTTTTAAGGAAATGGTCGCATCGACAATATTTGGAATTACGAAGGGAGGAGAGGCTTTCTTTGGAGCACAGGCCTGACAGACAACTAAAACAATTTTAAGTAATACAAAGAAGAGGGTTTTAGATATCACCTGGGTTGTCCATTGTCCGCTGTCCGTTGTCCGTCGCGAATTTATGGTAACCCCTTTGGTTATTTCTCTGCCTGACTAAATGAACTAAAGCCTTTACCATACCTCAAAAAACCATGGACAACAAACAATGGACAACAGACGAATTACAAAGAGACAATGCGTTTAAACTCCTCGCCTTCCACGACCTCCTTTTCCAACAAAACTTTAGCCAGGTGCTCGAGTTTATCCCGATGGGTTTCCAGAATCTCCTTGACCCGGTCGTAGGTTTCATCGATAAGTCGCTTGACCTCCAGGTCTATTTCATAGGCCGTTTGTTCGCTATAGTCTTTTCCAACTCCTAATCCATTATCTAAAAATAGAGATTTTCTTTCCCGTTCAAAGGTTACAAGCCCCAGCCGTTCACTCATACCGAATTCTTTGACCATTCTTCGGGCAATCTGGGTTGCCTTTTGGAGATCGTCATGGGCCCCGGTCGAAACCTCACCGAAGATGATCTCTTCGGCTACCCGGCCTCCCAGAGCTATACAAAGCCGATCGAGGAGTTCAGACTTTGTCATTAAATAGCGATCTTCCCCGGGCAGGTACTGGGTATAGCCCAGCGCGGCAATACCCCTGGGAATAATCGAAACTTTATGAACCGGATCGGTATGGGGAAGAAAGGTGGCTACCAAAGCATGACCGGATTCATGATAGGCCACAATTTCCCTTTCCTTTTTACTCATAATCCGGCTCTTCTTTTCCAATCCTGCAACCACACGATCTATGGCTTCTTCAAGCTCCGGCATACCGACTTCAGATTTATTCCGTCGAGCACCCAACAGGGCCGCTTCATTGACTACATTGGCCAAATCCGCCCCTACAAACCCGGGGGTTCGAGAGGCTATGACGCGTAGATCCACTTCTTTTCCTAATTTTACCTGTCGGGCATGAACCTGAAGGATTTTTTCTCGGCCGTTGATATCCGGACGGTCTACTAAAATTTGTCGATCGAATCTCCCAGGCCGTAATAGAGCCGGATCCAAAATCTCAGGACGGTTTGTTGCAGCCATAACAATAATCCCCTTTCGGGAATCAAATCCATCCATCTCTACCAGAAGCTGGTTCAAGGTCTGTTCCCGTTCATCATGACCGCCGAGGGAACTCCCACCCCGGGTTTTCCCCAGGGCGTCCAGCTCATCGATAAAAATAATACAGGGGGCCTTTTGCTGGGCCTGGTGAAAAAGATCCCGAACCCTAGCCGCTCCTACCCCTACAAACATCTCCACAAACTCGGACCCACTCATGCTGAAAAAAGGTACTTTGGCTTCTCCGGCTACCGCCCTGGCCAATAAAGTCTTACCTGTTCCCGGTGGGCCGATCAGAAGAAACCCCTTAGGAACTTTACCTCCGAGATTTCGAAACTTGTCCGGATTTTTTAAAAAGTCGATGAGCTCTATGAGCTCTTCTTTGGCTTCTTCGACCCCAGCTACGTCGTCAAAAGTTACGGTTGTTTCATCTTTAGAATAAAGCTTCGCTTTCGTTTTCGCAAACGACATAATGCTCCCCCCAGGTCCAACTTTTTTGAAAACGACAATCCATACAGCAAACAGGATCAACATAGGAAGAACCCAGGAGACCAGCTCCTTAACCCAGGGGTTCTCAAACTGTCCAGAATATTCTACCTTATGCTTTTCCAACTCCCTTACAAGATCGGGATCGTCTACTTTGGCCACCACAAAAGGTTTTCCCTTCCGACTTCCTTCCTCGCCTATAACCTCTCCGTGGATAACATCGACTCCGATATAAACCTGCTTAACCAGACCTTTATTCAAATACTCTTTAAATTTGCTGTAAGGGATCCGTTCGGTATTTTGAGAGTTAACAAAACCATGAATGATGGCAATAAGAAGAAAAACTCCCAATAAATACCAAACGGAAAAATGAATTCGTCTATGCATACAATACTCCTCCCCAGATTAATCCAGTTAACAAATAAGCTATATAACAGGCTTTTTATTTAACCGTCAAGGAAAAACCACAGGAATCCCCATTACTCTCCGTAGATCAAATGAACCAGAACATCCCCAACAGCCTTTAAACTTCTCGGGCTACATTTGTCCGGGGTATCGTTCAAGGTATGCCAGTATGGATAATCCAGATCAATCAAATCTATAGAGGGAATTCCTGCCAGAAAATTTAAAGACCAGTGATCATCCAAAATGAAAGTCCCCGGTTCTTTGCGGAATTCTTTGTATCCAAGCTTCTCTGCAATACCCCAGATCTTATTCACTAAATCGGGTGCCCGATCCAACGAAAATTTCTCTTTGTAAATATTCAGGTTTTGGTCCCCGATCATATCCAATACAATTCCATAATCTGTTTTATAAGAACCGATATGGCGGGCAAAATATTTAGATCCCAAAAGCCAGTTGTTATTCATTTCTTCTCCCGGTATATAGGTCTTCCCGAGATCTTCTCCATCGAAGAAAACTACAATGACTCGTCTGTCCGGCTGCCGCTGAGCAAAGAGTCGGGCCATCTCAAGGAGCACGGCAACACCCGAAGCCCCATCGTTGGCTCCGGGAATGGGTTTCATGTGATTATCGGGATTCGGATCTTGATCGGCCCAGGGACGCGTATCCCAGTGTGCCGCCAGAATATAACTGGATTTCTGTGTGGACGGCTTATCCGGACCAAAAATACCTATAATATTTGTTAAGGTGTAGTGGATTTCTCCCTCTTTAAAGCTAAAATTCTGGAGTTCAACCCGAGGGGTATAGGACTTGAGTTGGGTGATCAGATAATTCCTGGTTAGTTCATGTCCTCGGGAACCTGGATCTCGAGGTCCAAAACGAACCTGCTGCTCTAAATGCTGAAAGGCCTTACTTTCATTGAACTGTGGGAGTCGGGAATAAACTTGACAAGACCCAACCGCCCAGTTCATAATTAGATAAAGCAGGAGGTAAAGCCGGAAATTTAAAGGAAATGGTAAGGAAAGATGTCTTAACTTCTCAGGAACCATTTTTAATTAATCGGTGGAATCGACTCCGCAAAGATAAAGGAAAGTTATGTGGAGAAATATTTTCATGGTGATAGCTTTTATTTTAGGGCTGGCCCTGGCCGTTTATGGTTACTTTTTCGCTATTAAATTTACTAAATATAAACCTTATCCGCGTTTGCCTAAAACACAAAAAGAAAAAAATTTAGAAAATTCAAAGGATTTAAACCCTCCGGTATAGGGGTTGCACAGATTTTCGAAGGATAGTTACTTATTTTGTTTGGGAGTAGTTTTTGCAAATTTTATTCCCGGTTTTAAATGAAACATAAAGTTAAAACTGCCCATACCAGATAAGGAGGGAAATGGCATGGGGGAGGTACAATCTTTCTATCAAAGCGTTCGATACAGAGTTCGTAAGGCCGGTGAGATTTTAGGAATTGACAAGGTCCTTCTCAGTAAAATTGAGACCCCGGTAAGGGTGGGAGAGTTAACCATACCCGTGGAATTGGGAGATCGGGTTTTGGTCAATTTGACTGGTTATGTGGTTCACCATAGTGAGCATAAGAAACCCATGCGGGGTGGTATCCGGTTGCACAAAGGGGTCACGCTGGATGTGGTTAAAGGCCTGGCCTCCGATATGACCTGGAAGCTGGCGGCTGCGGATATTCCCCACGGTGGAGCCAAGACAGGAGTCGTGGTAGATTGGGAAGATGATTGGTATAAATCCCTGTCACCCAAGGAAAAAAATGTCGTTGAAGAAAATCTGATTCGAAGATTGGCCGGGGAGATGCACCGGGCGGGCCTTATAGGAACCGGAGTTTATAGTTGTGCTCCTGACGTGGGATTCAAGCAAAAATATGCAGATATTTTCTTCGATGAGTATGATATGCGGCTGAATCCCACCAGCCGGGAGAACAAGGCCATTATAACCAGTAAATCTGTGGTGAACGGGGGAATCGACGGTCGGGTAGAAGCGACAGGTTATGGGGTGGTCATGATGATTAAGGCAGCTTTGGAAGATAGGAGAATCCCTACTATTCAACGTCGAACCCTGGATGGTTTGACCCTGGCCATTCAAGGATTTGGTAATGTCGGTTCCTGGGTTGCAGATATGGCGGATCGAGAAGGAGCCAGGATTATAGCCGTGGGAGATGAAAGGGGAACTATCCTGAACGAGAAAGGAATAGATATTCCCCTGTTGAGGAAGCATGTGGCTGAAACGGGAACCGTGGTAGGATTCCCGGGTGCGAAGTTTTATGGAGATCCTCAAGCAGTGCTGGGAGTCCCGTGTGATATCCTTGTTCCGGCCGCCCTGGAAAATCAGATCACCCTGGAAAATTACCACATGATTCGGGCAAAGGCCATTTTTGAAGGAGCCAATGGACCCATCACCCCCGAAGCAGATGAAAGGTTAATCAAAGAAGGTATCTATATCTCACCTGATATCATTACCAACATCGGGGGAGCCTTTGTATCTTACCTGGAAATAGATAAAGCCATTAACAATACCCGGTTTGGGGGCTCTTATACTGCGGAAGGACTAACGGCCCATGTATTGAGGGAACACCGAAAACGTATCCTGCAACACCCCCGGGTTCAAGAAATGTCCCGACAAAGGGGATACGATGTGGAGAGATTTATAAACGAGCTGGCTATTATCTCGGAGGTCATGGACAAGGTTATCGATGAACGAACCGTTATCATGACGGCCCTGGAAAGGAAGATGCGAGAAGTCCATTATCAAATCACCGATTACATGTACCAGAAAAAGCTACCGGATCTCAGGACAGCCGCCCATGTATGCGCACTGGAGAAAGTAGCCAAATGCTATGAGACCCGGGGAATTACTTAACCACCTTGGGGTATGGGAGTGTGGGGGTATGGGAGTGTGGGAGTGTGTGGAAGTATATACTTCCATATCCCCATACTTCCATACTTCCATACCCCCATACCCCACACACTCCCAAACTGCAAAAGTAGAGTTTGAAAGGAGAAGACCGTGAAAATTACCGATGTAAAAGCTACCTGGTTGCGTTATCCGATTCCTGAAGACAGGCAACACGTCAGTGATTTCGGTCGTGTTTCTACCTTTGATATGACCCTGGTGGAAATCGTGACCGATACCGGAATTAGCGGTTACGGAGAGGCCAAAGCTCAAGTTGGAAGTAGTAGTGACCATCATGCCCTCATGGCCATGATCACCCGGGAATTGAGGCCGGTTCTGATCGGACGGGACCCTCGCCAGATCGGTGCAATCTGGGAAGAGCTCTATAACGGGGTTCGAGGGTCCTATGCCCTTACCCTGCCCTTACCCGTGGAAGGGGCTTTCCGGTACTGGATCGCCGGGGGATTCGCATCTCTGCCATCAGTGGGATTGATATGGCTTTGTGGGATATTTTGGGAAAATCCCTGGGTGTGCCCGTTTATCAATTACTGGGCGGTAAATGTCGGGATAGCTTACCAGCCTATGCCAGCGGCGGCTGGGCCGATGTGAAAGGGATCGGAGCCCAGTTGCAAAGTTACATCGATCGGGGCGGTTTCCGTGCCGTGAAGATGCGGGTAGGGGTCATGGACGGAGATGTGGCAACGTCTGCAGCCCGGGTTCAGGCGGCCCGGGAAGCTTTAGGCCCGCATATCGGGATTATGGTGGACGCCCACGGTACCTTTAGTGTCCGGGAAGCTCAACGTTTTGCCCATAAGGTCGAAAACTGCGACCTGACCTGGTTCGAGGAACCTGTAAATGCCGATAATAAGGCAGGCCTTGCTGAGGTACGGGCCAGTACTGATATCCCCATTGCCAGCGGTGAAAGTGAAGCCACCCGCTTTGACTTCCGGGATCTCATAACGTCCGGCGCAGTAGACATTGTACAACCGGATCTGGCCATCATGGGAGGAATTACAGAAGCCGTTCGAGTCGCCGCGCTGGCCAGTGCCTTTCAGCTTACCGTAGCTCCCCATTTATGGGGCTCGGCACTCCTCTTTGCTGCAGGCTTGCAACTGGCCGCAGCAACCCCCAACTGTACCATTCTGGAATATTCCCTGGGCTTTAATCCCATGCTCCACGAATTAGCCGTGGATCCTCCCGTTGTTCAAGATGGGTTTATCCGTATTCCCGATAAGCCTGGACTTGGAGTGACCTTGAATCCGGATTTTGTACAGCGTCATCGAATTCTGTGAGGGATCACATGGACATCTTTGGAGATTCTTATAGTGGATTCACCCTGGAAAAGACCGGAAGTAGGGATAAGTTGATCTATTTATAAGTATTACCTTCTTTTTCCCTTGACTAAGGAATTCTTCCAGGATACGTTGCTTTTCAGATTTGGTGAATGTCTTATAAAGAACCTCATTCCATAGGTTAGAAGAACTCTGGAGGAAGGAGTCATAGATTATGGGTATTCTACTTGGTTGTATTGCAGACGATTTTACCGGAGCAACGGATTTGGCAGGGATGCTGGTCGAAGCAGGGATGAGGACGGTTATGACTATTGGCGTACCTACTTCCGGTGTCCTTATAGATACCGATGCCCTGGTCATCGCTTTGAAGTCTCGGACTATTCCGGCCCAAGAAGCGGTTAATCAATCTCTGTCGGCTTTGCGCTGGCTTCAGGAGGCAGGCTGTCGACAGTATTTTTTCAAATACTGCTCAACCTTCGATTCTACCGATCAGGGAAATATCGGTCCGGTGACCGATGCACTGTTAGACGCCCTGGGCTCGGACTTCACCATAGCCTGTCCGGCTTTTCCTAAAAACAAACGAACCCTCTATAAAGGACATCTGTTTGTTGGGGATGTCCTCTTAAATGAAAGCGGAATGCAACACCATCCCCTTACGCCCATGACCGATGCCAATCTGGTCAGGGTGCTGGGCCGGCAGGCGAAGCATCGGGTAGGTCTGGTTCCCTACGATACGGTTAAGCAAGGAGAACAGGCAATTCGACAGGCTTTTAACTCCCTGGCAGAAGAAGGGTATCGCTATGCCATTGTGGATGCTTTGGAAGATTCCCATCTCATGGCGATAGGTCATGCCTGTGCTGATATGCCGCTGGTTACAGGAGGTTCCGGAATCTCCATGGGATTGCCAGATAACTTCCGCCGTAAAGGTTTATTGAAGGCCGAGATACAGGCCGATAAATTGCCCACGATTGAAGGTAAATCCATCGTGTTATCGGGGAGTTGCTCCCTGGCTACCCAGGAACAGGTCGCCAGTATGCAACAAAAGTATCCTTCTTTTAAACTCGATCCCCTACGTCTTGCACAGGGACCCGAACAGATCAACGAGGCCATGGCATGGGCAGCTCCTCTACTGGAAAGGGGTCCCGTGTTGATTTATGCAACCAGTAAACCCGAGGAAGTTAAGGCTGTACAGAACAAACTGGGAGTCGAAAGAGCGAGTCAGGTTATTGAAAATGCCTTTGCCGAAATTGCCAGGCGCCTGGTCGATGTAGGTGTACAAAAATTTATCGTGGCCGGAGGTGAAACTTCCGGTGCGGTGGTTCGTGCCCTAAACGTTACGGCTTTACGGATTGGACCTCAGATAGCCCCGGGAGTACCCTGGACGACGAGTTTGAATGATAAACCCTTTGCTTTAGCCCTTAAATCCGGTAATTTCGGGTCGAAAAACTTTTTCCAGGAAGCTTTGGATAGTCAGCCATGAATGAAAACCGATTAAGAGAACAGATCTGTCTATTCGGTCAATCTATTTTTGACCGGGGTTTAACCGCAGGAAGTTCCGGAAATATCAGTGCAAAGGTAGACGACGGCTGGTTGTTGACTCCTACCAATTCCTGTCTGGGACGATTAGACCCCGCCCGCATTTCTAAACTGGATTGGGAAGGTAAGCACCTCAGCGGTGATCCCCCTTCCAAGGAAGCCTTTCTTCATCTGGCCATGTACCAGGAACGAAAGACCTGCGGGGGAATCGTCCATCTGCATTCAACCTACGCCGTGGCCGTGTCCTGTTTGCCCGATGTTAATCCCGATAATGTACTGCCCCCCTTGACGGCCTATTATATCATACGTGTCGGTACCTTGCCGTTGATTCCCTACTATCGCCCCGGTGATCCCAAACTCGGCGATGCCGTACGCGCTCTGGCCGGCAAACACTCTGCCGTACTTCTGGCCAATCATGGTCCCGTCGTCGCCGGAACATCCCTGGAAGCAGCCGTATACGCCACCGAAGAACTCGAAGAAACAGCCAAACTCTATCTGCTTCTTTATGGACGTAATCCACGCTATTTAACGGAAGATCAGGTTGAGGAATTGAACCGGATTTTTCCAAGATCTTAAAGGATGGTTTAGTTATCAAGACACAAAGACAAAAAGAATCCTGAGGGACATGAAAAATACTATCCGTGGGAGTGATCCTTTGTGGTCCTCGATGTTTTTGTGTCCTTGCAGTCGGGTATTTAAATGCCAAAATTTGCAGCAAATCTGGGGTTTTTGTTTCCTGAAGTTGAGTTTTTGGAACGTTTTGAAGCAGCAGCCAATGCCGGATTTCAAGCTGTCGAATTTCCGTTTCCTTACGCTTATCCGGCCTATGAAATCGCCCAAAGACTCCATCGAGCCGAATTACAACAGGTTTTATTTAATCTTCCGCCCGGTAATCTAGAAGCCGGAGATCGAGGCCTGGCCTGTATCCCGGGTCGTGAAGCTGAATTTGAAGCCGGTGTCGATACAGCTTTGGCCTATGCCCGGGTTTTACAGTGCCCAAGACTCCATGCGATGGCGGGTTTGATTCCTCCACATGTCGATCCTCAAGTTTGTGAGGCTACGTATATCCGTAATATTAAAACGGCGGCCCGGAAAGCGGCCAGATACAATATTAGGATCCTCATTGAACCCATAAACACTTACGATGTGCCAGGCTACTTTTTAAATCGACAAGATCAGGCACAACGACT
Source organism: bacterium (assembly GCA_030550175.1). Lineage (GTDB taxonomy): Bacteria > Moduliflexota > Moduliflexia > Moduliflexales > JAUQPW01 > JAUQPW01. Next base: position 16,773 of record JAUQPW010000015.1, on the reverse strand, counting down.
GTTGAAACACATTAACGAACCCAATGTGGCCATCCAGCTAGACCTGTATCATTGCCAGATTATGGAAGGAAATCTGTCCGCCCATATTCAAGAAATGCAAGGCCAGTATGCCCACATCCAGATTGCCGGGGTCCCGGGGAGGCATGAACCTAACATCGGCGAAATCAATTATCCTTATTTGTTCGATCTCTTAGATCGAATAGGTTATAAGGGATGGATAGGTTGTGAGTACCATCCCAGGGGTAAAACAACCGAAGGTCTCAACTGGGCTTTGGCTTATGGAATTAAGCCTAAACTGAATACCTGAGGAAATAAAAAAAGTTTTACTCCATCGGGTAATACCATTTCTACGTTGAAACCTCGCAGGCCTCACCTTCCTCCTCTCCTGAAGCTTCCAGAGAGGGGGAAGGGAGGTAAGGTGGACCGACCTGTTTAAGGGCGATGTTGGGTGATCACCCGGCAGGTTGTAGGACCTTTCTATTTAGATTTAGTATAACACGTTAAAGAAAGTTAACAAGTATCACCCATCGGATAATTCAGACCGGATTCTTTTTTAGAAATGAAAGGATATGAATCCGGAGTAATGCCCCCGTGCCGATACCGGGAGGTGGTACCCCGGACTTCAGCAAAGATGAACAACCAATCGAGGGTTTTACTCGGTCGAGACAGGAAGAGATGGTTAGTCAAGGGGGTCATCCTTGGGGTAGTCGGAATTCTTTGTTTCTCCAACTACCCGACCGAGGGTGCAAAAAGCGCCCAGGATAAGCAGAAAGGAGAAATGGATATGAGCTTTGTACTTAGAAGCGTTGCCTTTGAAGAGGGCGGAAATATCCCTAAGGAATATACCTGTGACGGAGCCAATATATCCCCTCCCTTAAGTTGGGGAGATCCTCCGGAACAGACCAAGAGCTTTGCCCTTCTCGTTGAAGATCCCGACGCTCCGGGCAAGACCTGGGTTCACTGGATTATTTTTAACTTGCCTCCAGATATCCGACAGCTATCGGATAATATTCCAAAGCAGAAGACCCTGGCAGGAAACCAGAGACAGGGGACTAACGATTTTGGGAAAATCGGATACGGAGGACCTTGTCCACCAAAAGGGACCCCACATCGCTACTTCTTCAGGCTTTATGCCCTGGATAAGATGCTGGATCTTAAGCCCGGAGCCACCAAATCCGAACTTCTCAAGGCTATGGAAGGTCATATTCTTGCTAAAGCCGAGTTGATGGGTCGTTACCAGCGATGAGATGCGCTAATAATCATACCTTTAACTATCCTGCCTATGATCGGGAGTCAGATTCCTTAATCTGTCCTGTTTGCTGTGTGGTGGTTGAAGTGACCGAACTCCCTGAAGAGGCCTGGAACGATGGGACCGGAGGTGAAATCCCCCTTGAAGAGGAGGTAAAAGATTTACAAGAACTCGTCAAAACCCTCACCTTACGGGTCGAGCGTTTGGAGAAACAAGTGGGTATCCCCCAAAGTTCCGCCGAAAGGACCTTCTTTCAGAGAATCCAGGCATTCTTTTCAGAAATTTTTAAGTAGACTTATTTTTTTCTTGACTTTCGCCTTTTATTTTCCTAGCATGGCAGCGAGGTGATGATATGAGACGTAAAAATCGTATGAATCGTTGGAACGATCCGGGGACCTCCGTTAAAACCGCGTTTTCCTTCCTGCTTTATTTTGTGATTATCCTTATTTGTCTCGTTTTGGGGATAGCAATTGTCGAAGCTATTCCGGCTCTGGGACGATCAGGGGTATTGGCCATTTATTATCTAATCGCGGGTCTTGGAGTTTTATTGGCGATGGTTTTTATTTTTTCTCTGGCTCGTTATGCCTCTGGAATTACCCGTTCCAGTATTGAGACTTACCAGAGGGAGTTGGAAGCCTACTCTACCCGGAACATCGAGATGGGTTTTATAGACTACGAAGCCCTTGAAGAGGGGGAGACCGATGGGGCAGAGGGAGCTTTGAGTGATAGGGAGGAAGCTCCGAGGATGTTGGGAGATGCACGATCCCAGGCACCTCAAGTTATGACCGTTGCACAGGCCAGTGCTTACCTGCAAGTTACCCCGGCGGTTATCCGGCGAATGATCAAAGAGGGATCTCTCAATGCCCAAAAGGTGGGAAGGGAATGGCGTATTCTGAAATCAGAATTGGACAACTATCTGGCCCAAGAAGGTTCTTGAGAAAAATCTGATGGCTTCTAACAAAGGGAAAATTCCGGCCGGGGGGGGGGGACAGATCCGAACTCAAACCGGATTATAAGCCTGGAAGGGTTATGATCCTCGGGAAAAATTCCCTGGTGGACAGCAAATGGCAAGTGGACGAATAGAGAACGGCGGAAAGAATCCATAAGAAAGTAAAAAATATCTCCTTGTCTTTTCTGTTGGACGGACGTTAGTTATATCCAGCGGTTAATCTCAAAATAGGTAACTAATCGGTTATTACCCTCATTTTCTCTAGGATAAAGGAGGTCTTATGCACTACCGAAATATCGTTTTTGCTTTCTTAGGGATCTTATGTGCCGTGACGATGGCCTTTGGTGCCGATAAGTATGAGTTTGACAAAGCGCATACCTACATCGGTTTTACGGCCAAGCACTTTGTAATCACCAACGTTAAAGGCAATTTTACAGACTTCTCCGGAACTATTTTATATGATCCCCAGGATATTACCCGGTCTTCGGTAACCGCGGTCATTAAAACGGCCAGTATCAATACCGATAATGAAAAGCGGGATGCAGATTTAAGAAGTGGACGATTCCTGGAAGTAGAAAAGTATCCCGAAATCACTTTCAAAAGTAAGAAAATCGAGAAGCAGAATAGCCATTACCTGGTTACGGGAGATTTAACGATAAAGGACGTAACCAAAACGGTTTCTTTTCCCTTCACCCTGGCCGGTCCTGTGAAAGATCCCATGGGTAATAACCGTATTGGCATTGAAGCAGGACCTTTAACGATCAACCGGCAAGATTACCATGTTTCCTTTAACGATAAGTTAGATGGCGGGGGACTGGTGGTATCCGATGAGATAGTTATTAATCTGAGTGTAGAAGGAGTCCATGTAAAGGAGGAGAAAAAATAATGTCTGGATGGGGTGAGTTTTGGGGGAAATACGAGGTACTCAGGCTGAAAATAGGGCTTTTCCCCTTCTTAGCTGGATGCGTATGGGTTATTTCCTCCGTTTCATCTCTTGCCTGAGTAGTTCCTCAAATTCTTTAGCCGGTAGAGGTTTGCTGAACAGATAACCCTGAACTTCATCACCCTGGAGTTGTTTAAGAAAGTCAAGTTGTTCTTGGGTTTCTACACCTTCGGCCACTACTTCGAGTTTTAAACCGTGGGCCAGGGTGATAACGACCTTTGCAATCATGGCATCGTTGGGATCTGTAGCCAGGTCTCGGATAAAGGACTGATCCAGTTTCAGAGTATGGAAGGGAAATTTTTTTAGATAGCTGAGGGAAGAGTAGCCGGTACCGAAGTCATCGATGGAGATATGGATTCCCATTTCTTTGAGGTGATACAGTACCGGAAGGGTATATTCGGCATTTTGCATGGCGGCACTTTCGGTAATTTCTAGCTCTAAGTAATGGGGATGAAGGCCAGTTTCTTTTAATACCTGAGCGACCCTTTCAACCAGATTGGGTTGTTGGAACTGCCGCGCCGAGAGGTTTACGCCGACCCGTAAGGGAGGAAAACCTGCTTCCTGCCAGGCTTTGGTTTGTGCACAGGCGGTCCGTAAGACCCACTCGCCAAGGGGCATAATTAGTCCGGTTTCTTCGGCCAGGGGAATAAATTTTACCGGCGAAATCAATCCTTGTTCCGGGTGTTGCCAGCGTACCAAAGCCTCCATGCCGATAATCTGTTTTGTGTTAATCTTCACCCGAGGCTGGTAGTAAATTACAAATTCTTTACGTTCCAGTGCGCGACGCAGATTATTCTCCAGGACCAACCGCTCCAGGGTCTTAGCATTCATGGCCGGTGTATAAAATTGATAGACATTCCGGCCCTGCTCTTTAGCACGATATAAAGCAGTGTCAGCGTTTTTCAGCAAGGTTTGGGGATCTTCCCCATCAGTGGGGTAGAGAGTAATGCCGATACTGGGGGTGATATGAAAATCGTGACCCCCGAAATTGAACGGAGGTTTAAAGACATGAAAAATTTTTTGAGCCACTCTGGCCACATTCTCTGCATGGGTTACCCGGGTAAGTAATAAAGCAAATTCATCACCTCCCATACGGGCTATGGTATCGGTTCCCCGCAAAGTATCTTTTAACCGATGGGCTACGTCTTGAAGCAATTGATCTCCTACCGAATGGCCCAGAGTATCGTTGATAAGCTTAAAATGATCCAGATCCAGGAACATTACCGCCAACCCCTGCTTATCCCGGCGTGCATGGGCCAACTCTAAGGTGAGGCGATCCTCAAATAGCATTCGATTCGGTAGCCCGGTCAGAGGGTCGTAATACACTTGCTGCCAGATTGTTTCTGCGACCTGTTTGACTTCGGCAAGCTCCATCTGCCGTCTTTTTCGCAAAAAATATAAACCCACTGCAATCAGCAATAAACCCCCGGTTCGAAAAAGCCCTTCAATGGTCGTATTCCATCTCTCTGACTCCTTTGCAAACTCATCCAAAAAGTCTAAAAGAAAACTATAACCGAGTAAGCTCCAACCGATTTCCAAAACAGGAACCTGCCATTTTTTAACAAAAGGATAGCCAGCGATGAAAACAACCAGATAAGCCCCCTCAAAAGAAATGCCCATCCAATCCCATGAGGATTTTAGAGGGAAAGAATAGAACCAAAGGAGTAGGGTTACTACACTAAAAGCCAGGAATATCCACCCAAACAGAGTATTAGATCTTTCCATTTGAAATCTTTAAAATGAAGCTTCTAAAAGTACTTTTCAAATCATTGGACAAATTCTGGAATACCTTTATGAATCAGTTTGCATAATCCTCCCGGGTTACTTTCCCATCTGTATTTCCAAAAAAGGGTGTAGCAGGCAGAGGACTTCCTCGCAGAGTTCTTCTTGAACCCTATCTAAAGCACCTTTCACAATAAGAGCGAGTATACTCTAAACTGGCCAAAGTGGTGAAAAACCCTTCTGAGTCCTACACAATGGTTAGGAGTATCCTGGTTATGATATCCTCAACAGGATCAGGATAATAAGGTTAAACAGACAACTGTTTTATACTTATGCAAGGTCTGAACCACGGTTCGGGATTAGAAGCAGGAGAATCCCATCTTGAGAATTCCTGTAACCGGGTAGATAAGTAATTGGCTATGGCATAATCCTTCAATAGACCCATCGCATCGGTGAGGGAATTGAATAGCCTTAAAGGATTACAGGCTGAGGGCAGCAGAACCGTAGTCTGGGAGAGTGAAACAGAGAATCGCCATAGAAATATGGCCTGATTTATAGGGGGGACCACACAGAGCTGCCCTTACAATTTATGGTGCCTTTCAAGATAAAAATGGTATAAGTCTCTCGTCATGGTATAAGTCCCTAGTCGACGAAGCCACTACCTTTTTCATCCTGTTCAATCGGACGTGGAAGGAAAAAACTCTGTGACTTTTTATTTGAATAGCCCTTGCATATTCACAAGGGGATACCTAGTTTGACAGTATTAAGCTAAAAACAAAGGGTAAAATCGATTGTATGAATGAATTAATGAAAGGTCATCTTCTTCTATAAAGAATCCAAAAAAACATGGCTCTGCAAGGGAAATCTCTACCGATGAAGGCCTTGCCCTTTACCTGCAGGAGATTGGAAAGATCCCTCCTACAACCCGGGAAGAAGAACGGGAACTGGCCGAGCGGATTCAAAAGGGGGATCAGGAAGCTCTGAACCGTCTGGTAGAGGGGAACCTGAAATTTGTGGTCAAGGTGGCCCAGGGGTACCAGGGATGTGGGTTATCCCTGATGGATTTGATCAACGAAGGAAACCTGGGACTTATCGAAGCGGCCAAGCGCTTCGATCCTTCCAAGAACGTCAAGTTCATCTCCTACGCGGTGTGGTGGATTCGGCAGTCCATTTTACGGGCCTTATCTGAGCAGGGTCGTACCATTCGGCTGCCCTTGAAACAGGGAGGGCTTTTAACCAAGCTTGGGAAAGTATACAACGAATTAGTCCAGGAGAAAGGAGGAGAAGAGCCCACTTCCAAGGAAATTGCCGAACGGATGGAGATTCCAGAGGAGCAGGTTCGGGTTATTTTAGAATTTTCCAAAAAACCTGTATCCCTGGATACGCCGACGGCAGAGGACGAAAATGCCACCTTAATGAACCTTATCGCTAGCAAGGAAAGTCCGGCTCCGGACAAAGCCCTTGTAGACCAAACCCTTATTGAAGAGCTTCAGGAGCTTTTAAACCAACTGGACCCTCGAGAGGCCCTGATCCTGCGATTACGTTTTGGAATCGATGGAGAAGGTCCTTTGACGTTAGAAGAAATCGGGAAGCGTTTAAACCTGAGTCGGGAAAGGGTTCGGCAGCTTGAAAAACGGGCCAAGACCAGGCTAAGGAAACTGGCCAATGCCAGAAGTCTGGGGGATTATTTAAATTGACTTTTCTCCATGTCGTATGACCTGCAGGGTGATCACCCAGCCCTTAAACGGGGCAGCCCACCTCACCCCATATACGCCAGGATAAGCTAAAAAGCCCCGTCAGGGGCAAACCGTGGGTAGCCCCCGGCGTAAGTCGGGAGATTTAGAATTCAGAATTTTTTCAAGCTCCTTAGCCGCGTTCTGTTAAACAGGTTGCCCTGCTGGGGCTAACCTTCTTATCCTGGCGCGTATGGGGGGAAGGGGGAGGTGAGGCATGCAATGTTTCAACGTAGAAATGGTATTATTCCATCAGATTGGGCAGATTGGGATGTGGCATACCTGATACAAGGTATTGAACTCATACCAAGCCGGTATTGAGAGATTGATATTTTACAGGGGGTGATTAAAGGGGTCGGGTTATCCGATAAACTTAAGTCCACCTTGCAGGTAAGGAAGTGGAGGTAATCGTATCCTTCCCTGATTCGTAAAGGCTGCAAACGGGAGTCAGGTTATGACTCTTGAAGAACTGCTGCAGGTATGGAGTTCATAATGTATGGGTGTTCGGTTCTATCGTTCGTGCCGAAGCCGATGAACTCAGTGATGTAGACTTTCTCGGAGATGGAGCCGGGGTGGAGCCTCTTTGACCTCGGCGGGTTCCAGTTCGAGCTGGAGTCACTCCTCAGATGCCATGTGGATGTTGTGACTGAACGAAGGTTCAAGCCACGCACGGGACGCTGATCTGCCCGGATCTTATTCTTTATTCTCTCTCCGAACCAGCCGAGACCATCCTACGATATCCCAGGCCCCACGTGGATTTTTGGTTAAATCACAATTTTCGATAATTCCAGCAGGTTTCTTATAAGCCCATACTCCCACAGATCCGTTCCGGTTGATTTTGCACCTCCGGAGGGTAGGATTACCACCCCCATAAATCTCTACCCCAGCCCGGCTATTACCTGAGATTTCACACTCCTCTATTAAACCTTCTCCACCATCCCAAACCGAGATTCCGTTTGCTTTCCCATCCCGGATCTTGCAGTGCCAGATAATCGGGTTACCACCTGCACTGATACTTACACCGGCTCTAACAGTGTAGGTGGTGTCATACTCCTCCACGCACATGCGGGCATTTCTGTAAATATCGCAATTCTCTATGATTCCTCCACCTTTATCCCAAATAAAAATACCTCCTGCCTGTCCGTCGTGGATCTTGCAGTGTCGAATAATCGGATGACCCCCCTGCTTGATTTCTATGCCGGTAAGGCTGTTCCTATCGATATCACAGTCCTGGATAGTCCCCCCACCGTGATCCCAAATGAGGATCCCACGAGCCTTTCCATCGTGAATCCTACACCTTTGAATGATGGGATTGGCCGTAGGACCGTGGATGGCCACACCAGCAATAAAATCAGAGGTAATGTCACAATCCTCCAATACCAACCGCCCTTGAGGAATATCCACGGCATAAGCCTTCTTGTTCCGGAAGGTGGCCTTGTATTGCAACGTCAGACCTCGCACGACGGCATGGTGGGTACCCATGGTGATACAGCTTATATTTGTACTTTCCAGAACAATCTGTGAAATCGGTCCGTCACCTGCAATTTCCACCGTTTTATCCAGAACGAGACTTTCTTTATAAAGACCCGGACGCACCAGCATGCGCGTGCCCGGCCGGGCATTTTTGAGGGCTTCCCCAATGGTTCGGTAATGGTCTCCACCTTGTTGGGAAACAATAAGAACCTCCCTATCCCCCATCTCCTTACCCTGGCTCAGAGGGAGAAACTCTTCATCCACTTCCTTTAACAGGACTTCGGATAAAGCCTTCTTTTCACTTTCTACATTTAAAATTACCCTTGTGATTAAATCCCAGGTCTCTACAGCCCAGCAGGCAGCCTCCTCGGTAAACGCCAGGTTATCCTGTAACCGTTTAGTGAGCCGATCCTTCAAGACTTTGCGTGATTCATCATCCGGTGCAGCGATAAGCTCAGCAGGAACCTGTTCTTTGAGTGAATGAACCAAAACAAAGATCTCTCGACGATATACTCCACAGGAATCCTGTAGAAGTTCCTCACATTGGTGGGGGTTGTCCAGCAGGGATCTACCTTGCTCGACGGCGATTTGATAAAGTTTTTGTCGCGGTAAATCGTTCATAGGCTTTCTCTTTTATATCACCTTTCAATCAATACCGACCTGGTATTATAGCATCCTCCGGCCTCCGGCCGAATATGGGATCATGTCTTGATTGAGACCCATTCCAAACCGGGTTTCTGCCGATTTTATAACTTCTTATAATCGGAATTTTCTATCATATATTTCTTAAAACATCGATCTTCTTTTAATAACCTCTCAAACTCCTCAACCGGCACAGGTTGACCAAACAGGTAACCCTGGGCCTCATCACACTGCTGAGCACACAAAAAAAACAACTGCTCCTCCGTCTCTACCCCCTCCGCTATGACCTTCAACTCCAAGGCATGGGCCATGTCAATGATTAACTTGGCAATGGTGGTATCATCTGGATCACTCGGTATGTCCTTCACAAAGGACTGGTCGATCTTCAATGTATCGATGGGAAAACGCTTCAAATAACTTAAAGAGGAATACCCTTTGCCGAAATCATCTATGGAGAGGTTGGCCCCCATCTCTTTGAGTTGATTCAGCACCACGATGGCCTCTTCGGCATCCTCCATGATGGTATCTTCGGTCAGTTCCAGTTCCAGGTAGCTGGGGTTAAGCTTGGTTTCTTCCAGGGTGTGGGCGACGGTGTCGATGAGGTTTTCTTGTCTGAAGATGCGGGCGGAGAGGTTGACGGCTATGCGTAGGGGGGGAAGGCCGGCATCTTGCCAGGCTTTATTTTGGGTACAGGCTGTTTTCAGGACCCATTTACTGATGGAGGTAATGAGGCCGGTTTCTTCGGCCAGTCGGATAAAGTTTCCTGGGAGGACCAGTCCCAGTTCTGGATGTTGCCAGCGTATCAAGGCTTCTACACCGACAACCTTTCCGGTTTTGAGATTTACTTGAGGTTGATAGTAGACTGCAAATTCTTCCCGCTCCACGGTACGACGTAATTGAGCTTCCAGAACCAATCGTTCAAGAGCCCTGGCATTCATGGTTGAGGTGTAGAACCGGTAGCTGTTTCGGCCCCATTCTTTAGCCTGATACATGGCAGCATCTGCATTCTTTAATAAAGTTTGTGCATCTTTACCATCATTGGGGTAGAAGGCAATGCCCAGACTTGTGGTAACATGGAGTTCATGTCCATCCAGATAGAAGGGGGATTTAAGGGTATCCAGGATTCTTTGAGCAATTCTGGCTGCGTCTTCTACCTGATGGATTCTTGGCAGGAGAATGGTAAATTCATCCCCTCCCAAGCGAGAGATAATGCACTCCTCGCTTCCGAAGCGAGAGATGGTATCACTTCTCCGTAAACAGCCTACTAATCGTTTAGCAATTTCCTGCAGCAACCGATCACCGAGGGTATGACCCAAGGTATCGTTGATGGTTTTAAAGCGGTCCAGGTCGAGGAAGATCAGGGCCAACATATGCTGATCGCGGGAGGCCTGAGCCAGGGCCAGATTGAGGCGGTCGTTGAAGAGAGCCCGGTTAGGTAGACCGGTGAGGGCATCATAATAGGCAAGTTTCTTGATCATTTTTTCTGCTCGTTTGCGCTGGGTAATATCCGTTACCGACAAGATGACTCCGGTAAGGGTTCCTGATATATCCCGAAGGGGAGCCGCATTAAGGGATACAATGACTTGAGTTCCGTCAGGGCGATGGATGACTTGTTCCACACCATAAATGGGTTGACCTGTTCGTAGGACTTGCGTAGAGGGACGTTTCTCATCGGGAAAAGGTTTTCCCTGCAGCGTCGTAATCTTCCAATCCTTTGTCCTCTTTCTCCCTTTCTCAATCAGAGAGAGGGAAAGCGAGGGGGTAGGTGAAAGGGATATGCCGTAAATTTTCTCTGCAGCAGCATTGGCAAAGATAATTCGACCTTCCAGATCTTCTATCAGAATGCCATCGGCAACCGTCTCAACGATACGTGCCAGACGTTCTTCATTCGCCCGAAGAGCTTCTTCCGCCTGCCTGCGCTCAAACAACTCCTGTTCAATGGAGGTGTATAATCGCGCATTATCCAGGGCTATAGAGGCTAACTCGGCAAACCGGTTCAAGAGCTTAACCTCATCTTCGCTAAAGGTTCGATCCTCCTTAGAATAGGCCAGTCCGATCACCCCTACCGTCTGGGAATCCGATTTCAGCGGCGCTGCTATAATAGCATGGAGGCTTTCACTCTTCCCTCCTGCCTCCCTTTCTCCCCTATTCACCTTTCCTTTTGCCGAAGCTTTAGGAGAAGGGGATGGGGAGGTGAGACGGGGAGGGTGAGGGGCAGGTAAACGACCCGACCAGGTTTGATAATCTTCCACAATTAAGGGCTGACCGGTTTGCCAGATAATGCCTGCTACACCTTCTCCGGGTTTGAGCCGATGACCTGTATACTTACTATAAGTCCCCATACCTACCTGTAAAACCATCTCAGCTTCTCCCTCTTGAGCCAGGTAGATAAATCCATGGGGCGTTCCCAATAAGGCTCCGGCACGGGAAACAATGGCTTCAAGCAGGTCGTTCAATTTCAGCCGATTCATCAACCCCAGAGCAGTTTCGTGTAAAGCATCCATGTATTCATTCTGCTGGTTTAGTTTCTCCTTGGCTCGCTTACGCCGAAAAATTTTTTTGATGATTCGCTTTATCTTCATCTCACGCGTTCCCTTTCTACCAATGCCTTTGGTACATCCTTTTCTGATTGAATAGGTCGTAATTCCAAAATCTGGATGCGTAGGAGGCGGTTCCCATAGGCGCCGGGTTAAGGCGCCCCCACCCTGCCCCCCCCCCCTACTCCCCCTGTGGACGGAGGGAGTAGGGGGGGCAGGGAAGGGAACTTCGCTTCAAAGTTCCTTCCCCTACAGAGCGGGGAAGGTCAGGAAGGGGGATGGATCTCACTCTTATCTTGGCGTCTATGGGGGCGGCCCCTGTCCCTTACTTCATAATTCCATCTCCATATTGAGTTGGTATTATTCTTAAAGACAGGGCTCTGGGGAAGGGTCGGGAAAGAAAATCGGGGAGAAACTATCTCATGCCTCGTTATTTCTTTCGGCAGCCCTTCTACCCTGGTGCCAAAGCACTTTAGGTCAGTAGCTTTCTGTCCTATGTTTTCACATAGTTTGGCCTTATCGAGAAATAACTTTCCATGCGCGTCTTTAAAACTTACCTCATTAAGTTATCAGCAACTCCAATGCCACGAAGTTTTTAATCTCGAAAAGCTTCTGTAAAGAGGTTCTGAGTTTTATGTTTCCTCTTTTTTCGGCGTCTTATAATTTCCTGGAGAGCGTCTAGAAATTAGACGTTCAAAAACTAAAACCATCCGGATGGTCTCTCCGGAACTTCAGTCGAATACACCTCTCAGAGGAAAATAGAGGCTAATTACTTTTCAGGATAAAAATACCTGGAATAAAATACGGATTTGATTGTTTTAACTAAAAACAGGATGAGAACATAAAAATAACAATTTAACACAACCAGCGAATTTGACTATAGTGATTCTTACCGGCCATTTTCTACAAAGGTACGAGAGTCGGCCGGGAGGAGGAAAGAAACCCTTCCGTACTTAATCTGAGGATTTTCAAAGGAACTTAAAGATGAGCCTTTCCCTATTCAACAAAGGAGGTATAAGATGCTACAAAACAAAAAGATGTGGCTTATACTGCCGATCATGGTCATAACTTTCATGGGGTCGCTTTCTACCCAGGCCTATGAGGTTATAGAAGTCAAAGATGGAGGAACCCTGGAGGGAAAAGTAATATTTAAAGGAACCGTTCCGCCTCCTAAGGAAGCCGTTATTACCAAAGATAAAGAAGTCTGCGATAAAGACGGAACCGGGATTAAGAAACTCCCCCAAATCAGGATATCCGGTGATAGTGGGGTTTTGAATGCTATTGTCTTTATAGATGGGATCAGCAAGGGAAAAGACTGGCTGAAACGGGAGGGAATTCCTTTTATCGACAATAAAAATTGCGAATTTGACCCCTATGTGCAGGTAGTTCCTACAGGAACCGACTTTGAGGTGGTCAACAGCGATCCGGTTTTACATAACACCCATTCCTTTATCGACAAACGCACTCTGTTTAATCTGGCCCTTCCCAATCAAGGCATGCGGATTAAAAGGTCCATGCCTAAGAAGCCTGAATTGGTCAGGTTTGAGTGTGATGCCCACGGCTGGATGTTAGGCTGGGTTTATGCTTCTGATAACCCTTACTATGCCGTAACAGGTGAGGGAGGAGCCTTTAAAATAGAGAATATTCCACCGGGTACTTACAAGGTTAAGGTATGGCAGGATTACGTAGGTGCAAAAGAACAGGAGGTGACCATCGAGGCGGGGAAAACAACCACGTTAAATGTAGAACTAACTAAATAAAAGGAGTCCCGAGTTCTGAACCGATCGGGAGCGTGGAGATCGTGCACTTACTCCTCCTTCCCCCTCTCCTGAAACTTCAGAAGAGGGGAAGCGAAGGGGTGAGGCAGATGCTTGCACTCCCGGATAGGAATAGGAGGGTAAGTATGGAGAAGGATAAAGAAAAACAAGAGCTTCGAGGGGATTCATCCTTTGTGATGACCCGTCGAACATTCCTTCATAAGACCGTTGCAGCCGGCATTGCAGTAGGTGCAGCCTCTGTCGGCTGGTTCCCTACCATCAACACGATGGATATTGCCCTCGGTGCAGAAACTTTTAAGTTTGCCTGGATTTCGGATACCCACCTCTATCCCAAGGACGTTAATACCCGTTTTGTTGAGAAAGCGGTCCGGGCTGCCAAAGAGGTTCAGGCTATGAGTCCTCCGGCCGACTTCCTCATCTTTGGGGGGGATTTATCCCAGCTGGGGGAGAGGGTTGAGCTGGAGCTGGGTAGAGATATTTTATCCGAGATCACGGCCAAGAAATACTTCATCCCCGGCGAGCATGACTGGTATCTGGATATGGGGGAAACCTGGCGGAAGTTCTTCGGAGAAACTCCCTGGTACTTCGATCATAAAGGGGTTCGCTTCATCGGCCTAAATACGGTGGCCTGGGCTCCTGATTATTGGACAGAGCGGAAATTGACTCCTAAGGAACGGATGGCGGCTATGGCCACTCTGGATAGCATTATTGCAGGGCCCTGGGCAGCCGTAGAAAAGGAACAGCGTCAGTGGTTAAATGATAAGGCTTTATCCGGAATCTCCAAGGAAACTCCCATCGTGCTGTTTACCCACACGCCTTTGTATGAATATTATCCTCCCTGGAACTTCTGGACTCGAGACTGGAAAGAGGTTCTGGAAATCCTCAAGCCGTTTAAAAATGTAACCAATATTCATGGGCATACCCATCAGGTTCTCTATAACGAGATCGGTAATATGCGTTCCATCGGTATGCTGGCGACTTCCTGGCCCTGGCCTTATGCCCCCACGGGCGTGCCACCTCTTACCAAGCCCATGATTCGGGTGGACCCAGGAGATCCCTTTGATGGGGTTGGCTGGTCTAAACTCACGGTAACCGATACTCAAAGAGTTGAAAATGAATATGTTATGTGGCGCAAGCAGGTCTTTGCAGAGAGTCCTTCGGATCGTGGCGATGCAGATAACATCAACCAGCGTCTGACTCCACGCATTGTGGAATTTTAAAAGAGAAAGAACCTTATCTTTCAACCCTTAGCCAAAGGAGGATTGCCATGATAAAACAAAAAAAACTCCTGGCCCTTATCAGTCTATTCATCGGATTTTTAGTATTTTTTTCGGTTCTCCTGTTGAAGGAAATCTGGATCCCACCCTCTGCAGAGGCACACAAGGAACCTCACACTCCTCAACAGCTTAAAGCCTTCCAGGATCAGTTCATGGCCATGGTTATCGAAGGGGATAAGCTCTTTCATGGTGGCGGAAGTGTTAAACTTAGCAAGACCGGAATGGCATGTGCCATGTGTCATCCCTATGCTTCGGATACGCATCCCCATGAGTTCCCCAAGTACCAGGAACAGATGGGAAAATTTGCCACCCTCCGGGATATGATCAACTGGTGCATCGAGAAACCCAACGAAGGGGAGAAAATTGATCCGGAAAGCGATGCCATGAAGGCTCTGGAAGCTTATATTTACTGGTCCAATAAGGGTTCTGTTTTGGATCCGGGTCGTCATTAAAAGCTGAAGAGGCCGGAAACAAGGGGTTAGCCGGATAGGCCTCTAACCCTGGGTTTCCGGCCTCCAAGTTGTGGTATGTATCCTCTAACCCGACGACGCTTTCTCAAACTCTCAACACTTTTCGGGATAAGCTGTACTCTGTCCCTGGAACCGGTCAAAACCCTGGCCGAAGAACAGATCCACCGGGTCACCGATCCGAATCACCTTACCGAGTTTGAAAAACTTCATCTTCCTAGGATTACGGCGCCTGACCTGACCGGAAATGGCCATGTCGTTCCCATTATCGTTGAAATGGACCATCCCATGGAACCGGATCACTATATCAAAAGTGTTGAGATTCTCAATCGCCGGGACCCGGTGGTTTCCAAAGGACGATTCTATATGACCCCGGCCAATGGTGCCGCTTATCTCTCCACGCAGGTTCGTATGCATAGCGGGAGCTCACAGGTGGAGGTTGTTGCAGAATGTAATCAGCACGGAACGTGGATCGCTCAAAAGCCGATTACTATCAAGGAAGGAGGGGGAGGATGCGCTACCGAAACCGATGCGCAACAAGAAGAAACCTTTGATATTCGCCCGCCAACCCTTAGAATCCCCTATTTGATCGAGGAGGGATCTATAGTTGCCGGAGAAATTATCAAAATTCAGGTAAAATTTAAACATCCCAGCCGAACCGGCTTGAAACTGGTAGACGGGCAATTCGTTCCGGTCAAACCCCCTTTTTATGTAAAAACCATGGAGGTCTTTTACGACGGAAATCAAGTCAGTTTATATAAGATGACAGAGGCTCTCAGTGATAATCCGTTTATCGGATTTAAACTCAGAATCCATAAAGAAGCTCCCCTGCACATCATTTTTACAAACAGTCAGGATCAACGGT
This sequence comes from bacterium, assembly GCA_030550175.1. Classification (GTDB taxonomy): domain Bacteria; phylum Moduliflexota; class Moduliflexia; order Moduliflexales; family JAUQPW01; genus JAUQPW01. The sequence goes on along the minus strand of JAUQPW010000015.1, from coordinate 1,138 downwards.
TCGAAGTCACTGAGAATTTTAAATTCGGATAAAATATGAAAAACCTATACCGGATTCCGGTCCTTTTTCTCTTTCTCAGCTTATGGGGAATAAGTTCAGCTCCCGCCGGTGAACTCTGGATTACCAATCAGTCTTCCAATACCCTTTCCATTATTGATACGGAAACTTATCAAACTCTGGCAACCATTCCTTCCGGCGGGAGTGAACCTCACAATATTACCTTTAGTCCCGACGGTAAAGAGGCCTGGGTTTGTCACGTGGGTTCCAACAACGTGGCGGTCTTTGATGTAAGCTCCAGAAAACTTTTAATGATACTCCCGGGAGGTAAACGGGCCCATGCGGTCACCTTCACACCGGATGGTCGATATGCCTATCTGGCCAATCCGGGCTCCAACGATGTCTGGGTCTTTGAAGCAGCAACCAAAAATTTAATCAAAGTTATTCCAGTGGGTCAAGCGCCCCAGTTGATTACTTTTTCCCGAGACGGAAAAAAAGCCTTTGTAACCAATAGCAAAAGTGAAGAGGTCTGGGTCCTGGACACGACTACTTATGGGGTTCTTGCAAAGATTCCGGCAGGAAGGGATGTGATGGGTTGTGGGACTACCCAGGATGGTCGACACCTCTATGTAACGGCCGGAGGCGATAATGGAGTTACCCTCATCGATACCCTGGCGTATCAAAATGTAAAGTTTATAGAAACCGGGCTGGATACCCATGGGTTGGTAATTTCACCCGATGATAAATACGTTTATGTCGCCAATCGGGGAGAAAATACGGTTTCGGTTATCGATAGCTCTACTAATCGAGTGATCCAGACCATTCCGGTCGGAAAAAAACCGGACATTCTAACCATCTCTCCGGATGGTCATTATGTTTACGTCACCAATCGCCTGGAGGATACCATCTCGGTGGTAGATACGGTCTCCAGGCAGGTTCTTAAAGTTATACCGGTAGGAAAGGAACCCCATGGCATTGCTTTAAAACCTTAAAGGTTGGAAAGAAGAGTGGGATAAGGAAAGGCAAAAGGCAAATAGTAGCCCTCCATTACACTGTTTACTTAATTTTGATCTCATAGTGTGGCTTTCACTTCCCAACTCCCCTCTTCCGCAGTGTGGGAGAGGGGCCGGGGGTGAGGGCC
>JAUQPW010000121.1 GCA_030550175.1 bacterium | reverse complement strand
GACATTACCATCGATGAGAAGGGGCGGATTTACTTTAGTGATCCTCGGTATTTGGGTCATGAGCCGATCGATCAACCGGTGATGGGGATATATCGGATAGATCCGGATGGGTCGATTCATTGGATCATCACCGATGGGGGTAAGGTCAATGGGGTAGCCATCTCTCCGGATCAGAAGACGTTGTATGTGGTCAGTAATGACAATGGGGCGACGGGATTTGATCGATTACCCCAAGGGGCGAAGACTCAGAAGGGGCAGATGGCGTTATTTGCCTATGATTTAATGGATACCCAAATTCCTGTTGGAACCAGGCCGGAATCTGCGTGACTTCTTGCCTGTTTGCCTGGGGTGGTGAATCAAAGAGTGAAGGTTGGTGGGACAATTCCTGCAAACTGGAGAGAAGGAAAAGGATTCTTTTCCGGTGATGGGATTAAAGAATTCAGTAAATAACCAACAGGTAAGTGCCTAGAGAAAGGATGGTTGCAAGACTTAAAGCCGTATATCTACAAAATTTTTCTGAAAACTTAAAACGACTAAGAATTTTGATGGTTATTTTTATAAATAAAAAACCAGCTGTGTAGGCGATACAGGATAGCCAGGGAAAGAAGAGGAGAAGTAAAGCAAATTTTCCTTCCATCCAGAGTTATTGGGAAATCATAAAAAGGGTTTCTTCAAAAGGATAGCCCTCGACTCTAGAAGTCAAGGACTATCTCCACCCATCAGGAGTTACGGAGGTGCCTCATGAGTGGAACTTAATTTCCAAATTAGTAATACTTTTATAAAATTAGTATTACTTTTAATGAGTTTATTTTAAATAAAATATCACAATAAGATGCTTGTCAAGCAAATAAAGCGAAAATTTTTAGAGAATAAAACCTGGGCCTGCAGTTATTCTTATCGATAGGGCCTTGAATTCTGTATTCCTACGTAAATTAACCCGGACACCTTTTAACCCGGATTCTATGCGGGGTAAAAGGATTTCTCTTTTCTAAAATCCTCCTTTACTAGTTCCCCCTAAAGGCTTAAAACATAAGATTTATAAAAAAAGCAAGTATTTATCATAATTTTTCTTGACAAGGATTCTTATAATACTAATCTAAATATTGTATTATAATCCGAATCTATTATAATGAATTATACTGGTTTATCATCAAACAAAAAAATAATCGTAATACTATTTCCGCAGGGAAACCGTACCGAGGTGGAGTAAATCGATCCTTGCTATAAAAGGGAGGAGGTATGACGAAAGTTAGAGTCAGGAAAATTTTTTTTGCTCTGCTCACAGGAGTATTTGTCGGTAGTACGGGTGAAGTTTTTGCCCACACAAAGGGTATCAGTTTAAGTCGATATGGTCTGGTAGATATCTCCTGGACCGGTAACGTTGCCTATGTGAACTTTAGTGATTACGAGGAGGGATTTAATCCTTTCAAGATTGGAGATCGGCATGAAAGGGGCTTAAATTTAACCAGCTTTGATCTGTCTTTAAGCCAGGATGTCTATCAATATAACGCAAAGTGGGCTTTATTTCTGGCCTTTGAGCGAGATGCTGCCGGAATTGAAGAGGCCTTTATTCTCTTTCATAAATTACCTACCTACCTCCAGTTTAAAATCGGAAATTTTCGAGCTAACTTTGGTAAGATCAACCAATACCATGATCACGAATGGATTTTTGCAGATCCTCCTCTTATTACTACTTTTCTATTAGGTGTGGACGGTATTCATAACATCGGGGCCGAGCTTAACTTTCAACCTCCTACACCGATTTTTACCGAATTTTCCGTTGATATTATGCGAGGACCCTTCGATTTTTTCACCTTTGAACCGGATACCGATCCCATCTTCGGAGGAGGTAGTTTCGATGATTACATTGTTTTGAGCCGGGCAACGACCTTTTTTGATTTGACCGAACACAGTAACCTCGAAATAGGAGCTTCTCTGGGAGGCGGTCGAAATAAAGAAGGTACCGATGATCAGACCATTATCTATGGATTTGACTGGACTTATCAGTACAAACCCCAGGCTTTTAACCCTTATTTACGATGGACTACCGAGTTTTACTGGGCAAACCGGGAAAATCCTAGAATATTCCGATTTGATCGAACCCGACCCACAGAATGTACATCGGATCCCATCCTCTGTAGCTTCATCTTTGAGGGAAACGATACGGTGGGGGGAATGTATACCGAGATCAATTATCGGTTTTCTTACCTCTTTGACATCAACTTCCGGCTTGACTATGTGGGTATCCCCCAGGGAGAGGAAGATCGTCAGCAACGGTTTACCGTCGGCTTACGCCATTTCTTCAATCCGGTTAGCCGGGTGAATTTCCAGTATGAATACAACGCTGAATCCGGACAAGATAAGGCTTATTCTACCTTTATCGTTCAATTCAATATCGGAGGTGGAACGGTTACACCCGGATTGGGTAAATTCTATAATCTTTTCTAGATAGGATAGCCAAAGAACAGGATCCTATCCGTTAAGAAGTAGTAACGGGAAACAGGCCCTTTAGAATAGAACGTGAAACATTAACTATTGGGCATTCTGCATTTTACGTTCTATAATTTTTAGGTAAGGAGTTAAAGGATATGCGAGTTTTAAGAATCATTCTATTAGGCATCGTTCTTCTTCTAAACTTGGTGAATGCTCTTTTCGTCGAGGCAAAAGAAGGACTCCGTATTGTAACCAGTTTTGCCCACGATGCCTCTATTATTAAGGCCATTGGGGGGGATAAAGTTATCGTAAATAGTTTGTCCCATGGCATCCAGAATCCTCATTATATTCAACCTAAACCGACTTATGCGGCTCTTTTGAACCGGGCCGATATTTTAGCCGTCAACGGACAGTTACTGGAGGTGGCCTGGCTCCCTACCGCATTGAGTAGCTGCCGAAATGTAAAGATCCTGGAAGGTCATGAAGGATATCTCAAGCTCTCAGAGGGAGTGGATACCATTCCCTATGCACCGGAAGATCTCTACGATACCCCCTTTTTTCATCTAAATCTGGTGGTAGGGGTAGGAGAGAATCGAATCGGTAACCACCACTATTATATTGATCCCGGTAATGGCCTTATCATCGCTCAAAATGTCTATCGAAAGCTGGCAGAGATGGATCCCGGCAACGAGCCTTATTATAAAGCAAACTATGAGACCCTTATCTCTAAATTAAAGGAGAAGATGGTAGGATGGGATGCTGCCATGGAGCCCTATAAAGGGGTTCAACTTGTGACTTATCACCGAACTTTTAACTATTTAGCCCGTCGGCATGGATTCACAATTTTTGCTTATATAGAGCCCAGAGAGACCATCCCTCCCAGTGCTGCTTATATGGCTTCCTTAGTCCAGCGGATGAAAAGTAATAATATCAAGCTCATACTGGTAGAACATTATCAGAACAAAAAGCTGGCTCAAGAGGTAGCTAACCAGAGTGGGGCCACCCTGGTAACCCTTGCAACTTCGGTAGACGAGGAACTGGGAATCTCGGATTACATTCAAATGCTGGATAAAATTTACGAAGAACTGACCAAAGCCCTTAGGGTTCTAAATAAAAGTTAGACCACCCAAGAACCTCTCCTTTGTTCCATCCGGTGGTCGAGGGCCTTTCACTTGAATCCAAGTGAAAGGCCCTGATATCGATTCTGATAGAACAGGTTGTAGGCCATCTATGTCCTCTGAACAGGTGATGTCGTAGATAAGGGCGACTCCATGCGCATCAAGCTCAGAAGGGGAAAGGTCTTATTTTCGGTTTGAACACTCTCCCTAACCTCCATAGGCACCAAGATAAGGCTCGGAAAGTTGCCGGAGATATACCGGTTCCCTTCTCCCGCAGCGTGGGAGAAGAGCCGGCTTGAGTGTAAACCTATTATAATGTAAGGAGTTGAATTTACCTTTTATGTTTTATAAAACCCCCTTGTATAAAACCAGGGTATTTTCCCTTTCGGTTGTTCTTTTAGTTTTAAGCCTTCTTACGGAAAGTAGCTCCCAGGCCCTGGAAAAGCTCCAGGTAGTCACTACTTTTCCGCACGATGCCGCTATTGCGGGAGAAATCGGTGGCTCCTATATCCAGGTAGAAAGTCTGGCCCGGGGGGAAGAGGATCCTCATCTCGTAACCGCCCGATTCTCCCTGATTCCTCTTCTCAATCGAGCAGACCTTCTCATCGTCAACGGGCAACTTCTGGAGGTCATGTGGTTACCGGAGCTTCTACAAAAATCCAGAAATGATAAAATATTGCCGGGAAAATCCGGCTATCTGGATGTCTCAAAGGAAGCAGATCTGATCTTTTATAACCCGGACGAAGTAGGTCGCTCGCCGCTTTTCGATGCGAATTTTGTTTATGGAGCCAGGACCGGTCAAATTGCAAATCATCATTACTGGCTTAACCCGGCTAACGGGCTGGTTATTGCTAAGAATATTTTTGAAAGGTTGAGTGAACTGGATCCGGATCATGAATCTGCGTATCGAACGAATTATGAAAATTTTGTGTCCAGGCTTCGGGAAAGAATTCAGGAATGGGACAAACAGATGGCCTCCTATGCCGGGCTTCAGGTGGTCAGTTATCATCGTAGCTGGAATTACTTGCTGAATCGGCATGGGATTCGAATATTGGGTTATATCGAACCCCTGGAACTCGGTCTACCTAAGCAAAGTTCTTTAAAGAAACTGGCCCGACAGATGAAGACCCAGAAAGTTCGGTTAATCCTCCTGGAAACCTATCAGGATAAAAAAGTAGCCGGGCAACTGGCCGAAGAAACTGGCGCACATCTCCTGGTTCTTCCCTCCTCGGTTAGCCCAAGCCTTGGGGTCCAGGACTACTTTCAACTTTTTGAAGTCATTTATGGAAAGTTGCTCGAAGCCTTTAAAGGCTTGCAGGGGTGAGCAAATTGGATTTTGTACGAGAAATAAGATATGCCGACTCAAATTGAACTGGTCGATCTATCTATCGGATACGGACATCAACCTTTATTGGAAGGAATTTCACTCTCCATTCGAAAAGGAGAGTTTTGGGGTATTGTAGGCCCTAACGGGGCCGGGAAATCCACTTTGGTAAAAACCATCCTGGGGATTTTAAAACCTCTTCGAGGTCGGATTGAGAAAGCCGACACTCTAACCTTTGGGTATGTTCCCCAAAGGAATACGCTGGATGATATTTTTCCGGTGACTGCGTTGGACGTGGTACTCATGGGTCGGTATCCGGCCCGAGGGATAAGACGGATTCGAGCTGAAGACCGGGGTTTAGCTTATGATTATCTTGAAAAAGTAGGAGCTTCTTCCATTGCCGGAAAACTTTTTTGCTCTCTATCCGGTGGACAAAAACAACGGGTCTTGATTGCCCGGGCACTGGCTTTGAAGCCGGATGTTCTGGTACTCGATGAACCCATGGACGGAATGGATATTGCCGGAGAGGCCGACATTATGGAGTTAATATTAAAACTCCGTAAAGATCTTGGCTGTACCCTGCTCATGGTAACCCATTCCCTTCATTTAATGGCAACTTACGGAGAGAAACTCATTTTAATTCGACCGGAGGCCCGTAGAATTGAGTACGGTGAGGTTACCCGGCTATTAACCCGGGATAAACTCAGGGAAATTTACAACCTGGATTTGGAAGTTCACAACTGGCATGAACACCGCGTGGTATTAATGCGAGGATCTTTAAAGAGAAATAGCGAGACTTAAATAGCATGGGTTGTGCTTATTCCTGGATTGGTCTATCTAACCTTAGGAAGGATCTTTGAAATTTCCTCCTGAAGGGATAGGCATCTTCCCATGCTACCGGTCGATGGGGAGGTCCCAAAGTGGAATATTTACTCCATATTCCCTTAATCAAAGATATCCTGCTTGCAGAAAGCAACGGCATGACTTTTTGGGAGGCCTTGCCTATTCTACGGAATGGAATCTTAGCCTGTATGGTTGCGGCTATTTTAAGTTCTTACTTAGGAGTTTATGTCATTCTCAGGCGGATTGTTTTTGTCAGTGCTGCCCTTTCCCAAATTTCTTCGCTGGGGATTGCCCTATCTTTTCTGATAAGTAACCGACTGGCCGGTTCGGGAGGATTCTCCGGGCATGGAGAGTCTGAAAGTTTTTTCACCTTTCAGGGGGGAATGTCTTTAATTTTTGCCTGTATAGCTGCCGGCCTTATAGCTTTGCAATTACAGGAACGGCGATTGACTCGGGAGAGTATTCTGGGGATCCTTTATACCGTTCCGGCAGGGTTGGTTCTCCTAATTCTGGACCGCACGGCGAAGGACGCCCATGAGATTGAGAATGTACTTTTCGGTAATGCCGTCTTTGTGTCGACCTCTCAACTTCTTTTTCTGATCCTTATCAGCCTCGTGGTTCTGTTTCTTCATGGACTCTTTTACAAGCAATTTATCTTTACGGCTTTTGATGCCGATACGGCCCGGGCAGCCGGACTAAAAACCCGTAGATTTAATCAATTGCTTTTCTTAACCCTGGCCGTAGCCATATCCATTTCCATCAGTTCGATTGGAGCTTTACCGGTATTTGCCTTTATGATCTTACCGTCGGCTTCAGCACTTCTCATCACCCATCGACTTCGAACAGCTTTTGCCGTTGCCGTGGTATTCGGATTCGGTTCGGCCCTGGTCGGATTTTACTTATCGTTTTTATTTTCTCTCCCTACGGGTCCCACCATGCTAGCTATAGCCGCTCTCTGTTTGATGCCGGGGTTACTTTCAGTTATTCTGGGGGTCTAAGGTCTGGGATGAAAACCCGGGGAACGAAATCTGTAAAAAAACCATCGACAAGTTGATGAGAAGTAGTATATTAATAAAGGGGTAGTTCTTATCCCATGGTAATTAAAACCGAATTGAAGACAGATTAAGCCGAAGTGGTGAAATTGGCAAACACGCTACGTTCAGGGCGTAGTGGGATTACTCCCTTGGGGGTTCGAGTCCCCCCTTCGGCATTTTAAACCCCACCTTGTACACCCGAACCCTATTATCCCAATCCCCTGAGGAAACTCATCGGTTAGGGATTGAAGTGGGAAAAAGTTTAGATGCCGGAGATCTGGTTGCCTTAACTGGAGAGTTAGGTTCCGGTAAAACCTGTTTAATTCAAGGAATTGCCGTGGGATTGGATATCTTAAACCCTAAACAGGTAACCAGTCCCACTTTTACCTTGATTAATGAATATCAAGGTCGGGTTCCGATTTATCACTTCGATTTATACCGGATTAATAAACTCGAAGAACTCTTCGATTTAGGATTTGAGGAGTATTTTTACGGGAATGGCGTAACATTGGTGGAGTGGGCAGAAAAAATTTTGGACTGGCTTCCACCGCAGAGATTATCCGTTTACATAAAGATCCTTTCTGAAAGACAACGCGAAATTCAACTTTCAACCTCTCAGGCGAAGTTTGAAAGGCTTTTCCAGAGTTTGTAAGGTTCTACTCTGATAAGTCTGCTTTAGCGCATTTTTATAGGGTTACTGGCAATAGGGACCGTTACATCTAAAACCTCCACATTATCTCCCTTTTTCAGGTTGATCTCGATATGATCCGAATCGACTTCCACAAATTTTCTGACTACTTTGATAATTTCCTCCTTCAATTGTTCCAGCAGTGGGGAATCGATGTTTCTCCTCTCGTGATGGAGAATAATTTTTAATCTTTCAGTGGCAATATCTGCGCTACGCGGTCTTGGTCTGAATAAAGTTTTAATATAATCTATCATAATTGGTTTGTGTAATCGGGTGAACAATCCAGAAATAGAACCCGCTAGATTGTAACCACCACATCTATCTCCTTGCTGAGTTCTAGTCTATTCCAACTAATCTTTTAAGCCCCTTCAACAGTCCGCCCTTTTCTTCTTCTGGAGAGAGGACATCTACTTTCTGACCTTCCAATCGCATTGCGATATTTCGATAAGCCTTACCGGCCGGAGATCTGGGAGATAAAGCAGCCGGCTCTCCCCGGTTTGTATAGGCCACCATGTTTTCATCATCGGGAACGATCCCCAGGAGTTCCACGGCAAGAATCTGGAGAATTGCACTGGCATCCATCATATCCCCTCTTTTAACTAAATCCGGCTTAATCCGATTAATAATCAGTTTAGGTTGACTCTTTTCAGAGGCTTCCAAAAGTCCTATCACCCGATCCACGTCTCTTACAGAGGAGACTTCTGGTGTCGTTACCACGATCGCAAAGTCGGCTCCAACTACGGCATTTCGAAATCCGGCTTCGATTCCAGCCGGGCAATCGATCAAAACATAATCAAACTCCTTTTTGAGCGTCTCGATTAGTTCGATCATCTGCTCCGGAGATACATCGTCCTTATCCCGGGTTTGCGCTGCAGGTAATAAAAATAAAGTCTTTACATTTTTATCTCGAATTAGTGCCTGACTTAACTTGCAGCGTTTTTCGACTACGTGAACAAGATCATAAACAATTCTATTTTCCAGTCCTAAAATCATATCTAAATTACGTAATCCGATATCTGCATCGACAACCACCACTTTCTTCCCTAACAAGGCTAGACCAACCCCCAGGTTAGCTGTGGTTGTGGTTTTACCAACTCCGCCTTTTCCGGAAGTAACAACAATGGCTTTACTTTCCATAATTTGTATCTCCTACTTGCTAAAACTATGGGGTTAAAGAATGGATTCAATAACAACCTCTCCATCTTTTACATATGCTTTTTCAGCCCTTTGAATATCTTGAATTTCATTGTCGGGTGAACGACCGATATATTGAGCTATTCTAAGCTGAGAGGGATTCAACTGCAAGGCAATAACTACCGCATTTTCAGATCCTTGAGCGCCAGCATGGGCAACCCCCCGGAGACGCCCCAGTACAATGATATCCCCCCCAGCTATCAAGTAGCTACCCGGATTTACATCCCCTAAGATAACGATATTCCCAGGGTACTCAATGGTTTGGCCGGATCGTATCGTTCTACGCAAAAAGAGCGTATCCTCTTCATGTTTTAAGATAGGATCTACCAGATGGGCGAGCGTCCTCGGTTTCTTCAAAGGATTCATATTGTTTCGTTCAATCCGAGCAATTGACCTTTGCGAAGATTTGATCTCTCCAGCTTTTTCCTCTATAGGACCTTGCTTATTAATAAATTCCCGAATATATAAGGTATATTTTCTCTCAACAAGATCTTTGAGTAACTTGCGTTCTTCAGAAGAAAGTATACGATCTCCAACATAAATATCTACCTCTGCCCCAGAAAAGAAATTATTTGAATCCGCCAGCTTTTTGTCTAACTGATTTAAAACCACATCAAAAAGCGCCCCTTGATCAATCAAGATAGCCAATCCGGACTTCGTGCCCTTAATTTCAACAATCTTCTCAGCTTGCATAAGTTTTATGAACTTTTAGAAAACGAAATAAAAGTTAAAATACTTACCTGTCTCACCGTTGATAAGACGAGAAGTACTTACGTATCTCACGATTGGTAAAGATAACATGGAAAGAAAAAATGTCAAGAGATATATTAGTAAACAAGCTTTACTTTAATTTATTGGCTCTTGTCTGCAACGCTCTCCTTTAATGGAGAGATTTAAAGGATAACAGGAGTCAGAAGTCAGAAGGGAAGGGGTTCCCCTGGGGTTATGATTTGATGGTTTTTATTCTGACTTCTGACCTTCTAATTTCTAAACAGGTAAGTTAGTATGATATTTTTCATCTGTAAAAAATACTGGATCTACCTGTATTTTGGAATACTTCTTGTCCTAGTCGGTTGTGCGACGGCTCAAAAAACTCCCCCATCCCAGCAAATACGAAGTGATGAGGAAATCACCCAGGAAGTGAAGGAAAAGCTCAATGAACGTTTTCCCCTTGGGACTCCCTGGAATTTCATCGAGGTCAAAACGGTCCATGGAGATGTTTATTTAAGCGGGACTGTAGAGGATGCCTTAACAAAAAGAGCCGCAGAAGACATAGCCCGAAATGTCCGGGGAGTCAAGGGGGTTATAAATAGCATTGTAATAACTCCAAGACCTTGAAACTCGACCCGAGCCTCTGGATCCTTCCCAACGGTAAGAGTGAATTAAATATATGTTAAGCAAATTGGCCGCGTTATGGAATATTCGTCCCGGTGAAGGTTGGCCTATGCTGTTGTTGCTGATACATTCCTTTTTCCTGGGGATCACACTGGTCTTTTTTTACACAGCCGCCAACGCTCTCTTTCTGGCTAAATTCGATGTTAAAATTCTACCTTATGCGTATATAACTTCGGCAGGAGTCATTACCTTAGGAGGGTTTCTCTATTCAAAGCTAGAAAAACATCTCCCGGTTACCCGGCTTCTGCCGGGTACACTGGCCTTCTTATTCATTTCCGTTTGTGTCCTTTATCTGGGTCTTTGGGTTCCTATCCCAGGGTTGGTTTTTGGACTTTTGATCTGGGCCGATATGTTAGATATGCTCATTGGCCTTGAATTTTGGGGACTTGCCGGACGCCTGTTCAATGTACGACAAGGCAAACGGTTGTTCGGTTTGATCGGTTCCGGAGATACGGCTACCCGAATTCTCAGCGGCTTTTCAATCCCTTTGCTGGTTCAATTTTTAGGTACGCCGAATCTTCTACTCATTTCAGCAGGAGGCCTGGTCTTATGCCTGATCGTTCTCCTGATTATCCTCCACCGGTTCCGGGAACGCATCCTTATTCCTCAAGAAGAGAAAACAGAAACAACGAAGATGCAAAATCAAATCTTTCACCTCCTGAAGGATCAGTATCTTGTTTTGATTTTTCTCTTGGCCGTTTTTTCCGTGTTCGCAACCTACTTCTTAAATTATATCTTTCTGGAGCAGGTGAAAGCAGATCGCGAGCATGCCGATGAATTATCCAGTTTTTTAGGAGTTTTTTATGGAGTGGCCGATATAGTCAGTCTTGGATTTCGGGCCCTTTTATCCGGTCGACTGCTTAACCGGCATGGCCTTAAAGTTGGATTGATGCTCCTTCCCTTCATGCTGGCAGTAGGTACTGTGTTGGCAGCCCTTGCAGGTACGGTATTTGGAGTTGTTGCCCTATTTTTCTGGCTGGTAGCCATGAATAGATTGACCGATCGCGTCTTGAGAAAGGCGATATTTAAACCCGCTTTTCTCATTCTTTATCAACCCTTACGGACCAGCGAACGGTTAAGTGCTCAGGTTGCCGTAGAGGGTATTGTAGGACCTGTATCCAGTGGGCTGGCAGGTATCAGTCTGCTCCTGTTCAATTTGAACGGTTCCTTCAGTCCGGTACAGCTCGCTTATGTCATGCTCTTTATCCTGGCCGGTTGGGTTATCGTCTCTATTTTGATCCAGTCGGAATATGCCGTTGCTTTAACACACGCTTTAACCCGGCGTACACTGGAGGGAATGTCCCTTTCTTTGGGTGACGCATCAAGTCTTGCTGTCTTGAAGGGAAAGCTCAAGAGTTCTCATCCCAATGAAATTATCTATTCGTTGAATATTCTAGAAAAAATAGAACATGATGCTTTAGATTCCTTTTTGATGGATTTATTGGAGCATCCCGCTCCAGAAGTTCGTCGGGATGTTCTGCTCAGGATTGAACGGAGGGTAGAAGCGGGGTTTAAACCAGCTTCTTCTGTATTAACCCTGGTTAATAAAAGGCTTAAGCTGGAAAGCTTCCCATCGGTTCAGGCGGCTGCATTGAGGGCTTTATGTGCTCTGGGGGAAGCCGAAGTAGTAGAACAGGTTGCTCTTTATCTTGAAAATCCTGACCCCCAGGTGAGAATGGGGGTTATGATCGGCCTGCTACGTAACGGCGGAATTGCGGGGATTTTGCTGGCCGGTGAAAATCTGACTAACTGGGTAAATTCTCCAAATCCCCATGAACGGGAACTGGCTGCACAGGTATTGGGAGAGGTCAGAATTCGTAGTTTTTACCATCCCCTCTTGAAGTTACTCAGAGACGACGACCCGCAAGTCCATCGGGCTGCCTTAATAGCTGCCGGAAAGGTTCAGAATCCGAAGTTATGGCCCCTTATCCTCGAGGATCTTTCCTCTCCTATGTTTTATCATGCCGCTGCTTCGGCCCTGGTTGTTGCCGGAGAATCGGTTTTATCAGAACTGGCCTCGGTATTCAATAAAAAAAACCAGCCCCGGGAGGTCCTCATTCGAATTGCCCGAATTTGTGGACGAATCCGGGGAAATCATGTTATAACCCTGCTCCGAGACAAAATCGATTTCCCGGATGAAGATGTCCGTTACCATATCCTGGTTTCCTTAAGTCTCTGGGGTTATCGGGCCCAGGAGGAAGAGATTTCCAGGGTTCATCAAAAAATCCAGGAGGAAATCGAGGATGCTACCTGGACCCTGGCAGCCCTGGTAGGAATCGGAGAAGAGGCATCGGTATTTCTTTTGAAAAGGGCTTTGACCTATGAATTAGAACAAAATCAAAAACGAATCCTTTTATTACTATCCTTTATTTATGATTCCCAATCCATTTTACGGGCCCGGGATAATCTCCTACAGAATTCCCCCGAAAAGAGGGCTTATGCCCTTGAGATTATTGATATTTCGGTTTCTCAGGAGCTGAAACCGATGCTCTTTCCTTTGCTGGAGGATTTAACCCCTACCCAACGTCTTAACCGCCTTCATGCTTTCTTTCCTCAACAAAGTCTCGATCGAAATCAACAACTGGAGAGGATTCTAACTCGATTTGACAAATGGATACATCCATGGACTAAAACCTGTGCCCTGTATGCCCTGGCCTATAACCCCTCTCTTTCCGATTCCTCTATTCTTTCCGCGGTTATTTCAACTCTCTCGGATTCTAATCCGGTAGTCAGGGAAACTGCAATCTGGGCGTTATCTCGACTCGATCCCCTGAAATATCAGGATTATACGAGAGATTTACCCGTCAATGTCGGTCCCGAGATCATCCGGGCTATCCGGCAAGTAGAAACCGAGAGGAGAGGAGAAAAGATCCCACTCTTGTTGATCGAAAGGGTGATCCTTTTGAAAGCCCTTGGCATCTTCTCGGAAACCCCGGAGCAAGTTCTGGTTGAAGTGGCTTCTATCCTTGAGGAAATTGAAATAAAGGCCGGGCAACCGGTTTTTGAAAAAGGGGATATGGGAGATTGTATCTATATCATCATTATAGATGGGCATGTACGCGTCCATGATGGAAACCAAACTCTTCGTAACTTAGGACCGGGAGATATGTTTGGTGAGTTATCGGTGCTGGATCCCGAACCCCGCTCTGCGTCGGTGATGGCCCTTGAAAACACACGGCTTTTTCGCCTTTATCGAGATGGGCTTTACGACCTTATGACCGATCATATTGAAGTGGTCCGCGGTATTATTCGTGTTTTGTGCCGGTGGTTACGCGCTGGGAATCAGAAAATCGTTGAACATGTCCATCAAAAAGAAATCCTGAACAAGCATCTCAGTGAAAAAATTACCCGAACGATAAAACGGACAGTTGGGGAAAGGAAAAGAAGTGAATTTATGCTATTGCCCATTGAAAAGGTTATTATCTTAAAAACGGTCAGTATTTTTTCCGAGACTTCGGAAGAAATCCTGGCCGAGATAGCCTCTCTCCTTGAAGAGGTGGAGTTAAGGGCAGGGGAAACCATTTTTGAAAAGGGAGACATGGAAAGTTGCATGTACATTGTCATAGATGGTCGGGTGCGTATCCATGATGGAGAACAAACCTTTGCCTATGCCGGAGAGCGAGAAATTTTTGGAGAAATGGCCGTCCTAGACCCCGAACCCCGTTCAGCTTCTGCTACCACTACAGAAGTCACCCGCCTCTTTCGCCTCAATCAAGACGCCCTTTATATGTTGATGGCCGATCATATTGAGGTGGTTCATGGAATTATTCGTGTTTTGTGTAAACGGATACGGGCCCAATATCAAACCCAGATTAATATGCAAGTTTACCCTTCTGCCTGAAAGGCCCGATAAATCCGTTGAGGGATTTCCTTATGAAGGATAATTATAGATTCAGTTTTTAAGCTAAAAGTGTAAAACGTAGCACGTTTTGCATTTTATGCTTTGGGTTTAAAAATGGTCGGAGAAAAAACAGAATGGGAAAGTCCTCTCTATCAAATGGTCGTCCGCCAGTTTAACAAGGCCGTAGAACGGATGAAGTTGGATCCTGGGATTGTTGAACGGCTTCGATATCCCCAGCGGTCTTTAATTGTAACCTTTCCGGTTAAAATGGATAACGGTCAGGTTGAGATCTTTGAAGGTTATCGGGTTCAACATACGTTGAGTATGCCCACCAAGGGGGGAATACGATATCACCAGGAGGTAACCCTGGGAGAAATAACGGCCCTGGCCATGTTGATGACCTGGAAGTGTGCTTTAATTGGTTTACCTTTCAGTGGGGCCAAAGGTGGAGTACGTTGTAACCCGGAACAATTATCCATGGCCGAACTGGAGCGACTGACCCGACGTTATACGGCGGAGATTACCAGTATGATCGGGCCGGATTCAGATATCCCGGCCCCTGATATCTCTACAAATGAACAGGTTATGGCCTGGATGATGGATACCTACAGTCAACAAAAAGGCCATGCCGTTCCGGAAGTGGTTACAGGAAAGCCGGTCAGTATTGGTGGATCTCTGGGAAGATACGAGGCTACAGGGCGAGGTGTTGTTTATGTGATTACGGAAGCCGCGAAACTTTTAGGAATGAATCTTAATGGAGCCAGAGCGGTTATTCAAGGTTTCGGAAATGTTGGATCGATTACGGCTAAACAGCTTGCTAAGATGGGTTGTAAGGTTATTGCCGTCAGTGACATCAAAGGAGGTCTTTACAATCCAAAGGGGCTAGATGTTAAAGATCTTATTAACTACGTAAAACAAAATCAATTCTTGAAGGGTTATCCCCAGGCTGAACCTATCACCCATGAAGAGCTTTTTGAACTTCCCTGTGATATCCTGGTTCCGGCCGCTCTTTCCAATCAAATTACAGAAAAAAATGCCCTTAAAATTAATTGTCGACTCTTGGCAGAGGGGGCCGACGGGCCCAGCACTCTGGAAGCCGACCAAATCTTGCGGGATAAAGGGGTTTTAATCCTTCCCGATATTCTTTGTAACGCCGGAGGCGTGATCGTCTCTTACTTTGAGTGGGTTCAGGATTTACAGAATTACTTCTGGACCCTTAAACAGATCAACAATCGACTCCGAAGAATTCTTACCCGAGCCTTCCGGAATGTCTACGAACGATCCCATCGAGAGAAAACGAATATGCGGATGGCCGCTTTAATGATAGGAATTGGACGGGTTGTGGAAGCAAAACGCGTTCGAGGACTGTATCCGTAGGGGGTGTGGGAGTATGGGGGTGTGGGGGTG
>JAUQPW010000120.1 GCA_030550175.1 bacterium | reverse complement strand
AAATCAAGCAAAACTGGTAAACAGTGTACTATGAACTCCAGAAAATCTTCTTATACAACTCCCTTACTGCCGTCGTATGTTTTTCATAATCCTTCAGGAAAGTTTCACCGGCCTGATCTCCGACATAACCCATGCGTTTTGCCAGTTTAAGCCTGTCTTCGGGAGAGGTTGGAAGAATTTTAATGGGAAGTTCCTGAACAATTCCCAATCGGTTCTCCACCGTTCGTAGGAAGATATAAGACTCTTTAAGCTGTTTGTAATCTGCCTCGGGAAGAAATCCTTCCCGATAAAGACTTTCTAAGGCAGGTAAGGTACCGGCCTGACGGACGGAAGGATTTTGGGGTCCATATTGGAGTTGCAGAAACTGAACGATAAATTCAATATCTACGATACCTCCACTTCCCAGCTTGACGTGATGACTCCGTTCCAAAACCTCCAAGGCTATTTTAGCCTCCATTTTTTTCTTCATCTCTCGAATTTCCGCTCGAAGAGGTATTCTCCTGTAAGAATCCGCATCCTTTCGGTAAATGTAATCATGGGCCATTCGGATAAACGAGTGACCGAGGTTTTCACTTCCGGCAATAAATCGGACTTTAATCAGCGCCTGACGTTCCCAGGTTTCTGCCCGGGTTTGGTAGTATTCACGGTAATTTTCAAAGGGAATGGCCAGAGGTCCTTTCCGACCCTCAGGACGAAGACGTGGATCCAGTTTGAAAGCGACAGGATCCACACTGGGTTCTCCGAGAATTTTATTTAAAAGTTCAATAAGCTTTAAAAAATAAAGATAATTTTCGATTTGGATCGGAGGTTCAGAAGTCTTCTCGGGTAGATCCCGGTTCTGTCCGGCTCCCGTAGTCATCCCGTTTTTATCATATACGTATAACACATCCAGATCTGACGTATAGTTCAACTCCCGACCCCCCAACTTCCCCATTCCCATGATGGCGAACGCGCATTCTTTTCCATTAACCTGGGGAATTCCATATCGGCGCTGGAGTTCTTTCTGGGCTATTTCATAGGCAACCTGCACACAGACATCTGCTAAATCCGAAAGGGCCTTCAAAGTGGTTGGAAAGTCGGCCTTACCCATGATATCCCTCAATCCGATCCGAAGCATCTCAGCCTGCTTGAACTGTCTTAACTTACTTATTCGAGAAGGCAAATCGGTAGGGATGGAATCTGGACTGACTTCCGGGGCAGGGGGAGATTTCAAACCAACGGCTACCTGAAGTTCCTGATACATCTGTTCCCGGGATCTGGTCTGTTCTATGACTTCCGGGTTGAGAAGTACATCCAGCATATCCGGATATCGGATGAGAATTTCCGAGAGAAAATCGCTATGACCGAAAAGTTGAAGGAGCAGTTCGATGACCTTGGGATTATTGGCGAGAAGCGCATAGAGGGTGGTTCTGGCACCGGCTACAGAAACAAACTTCTCCAGATGGTTAAGGGCCTGGTCGGGATCGGGGGACTGGCTGGCATACTCAAGAATAAAAGGCATAATAGTAGCCAGAAGTCCGCGGGTTTTGGCCGAATAATGAACAAAGACAGGGCCGTCTCTCAAAAGGAGAATGATGTGATAAGCCCTGGGAATATCTCGAAATCCATACTTTTGTAAAATTTGATAGGCCTGCTCCTTGGGAAAATCCTGATTTCGGATCATGGTCGCCTCGGGAGTTATTTGACTAGATAGTCCGGTACCAGAAGAAGAACGATCTAAGGAACCCTCAAACAAACTCTGAAAGATTCTGTTGACCCGGAAGGTATGAAGTCGATAATCATGCATGAACTGCTCGGTGGCTGTGGAAGTTCGTTCTCCGGGGATAGGACGATAGCCCAACCTTCGGGCACATAATTCCAGTTTTTCAGGATCTGTGGGAAGGGTATGGGTTTGGAATTCATGAACAATCTGAAGCTTATGCTCTACATCTCTTAAAAAAAGATAGGCATCCCGCAGGTGAGTATAATCCTCTTGGGAAAAGAGATTGTGTTGAAGAAGCTTTTCAAGAGCCAGCAGGGTATTTCTCTCCTGGATTTGTGGAATTTTGCCTCCATACAGCAATTGCAAAACCTGAACACTGAACTCTATCTCTCGAATCCCTCCGAAGCCTAATTTTACATGGAGGTTTTTTTCGCCGCTGATAAATACCTTTCGATCGATTCGGTCCTTGAGCGCTTTGATTTCGTTAATAGCCCCGTAGTCCATATATTTTCGATAAACAAAGGGTCGTATCATCTTTAAAAAAGCTTCCCCCAATTCCATATCTCCGGCTACAGGACGTGCCTTGATTAAAGCCAATCGCTCCCAGGTCTCCCCCCACGATTCATAGTAAACCTCATAGCTGCGTAAAGAGTAAGCAATATTACCGCTCTTACCTTCAGGCCGTAATCTTAAATCCACCCGGTACACATATCCCTCCGGAGTTACATCGGAAAGGGCCGAAGTGATTTCGGTGGAGAGCTTTTTGAAATACTCGGGGTTGCTGATGGAATGTTTTTGCTTCCCTTCCCTGGAACCGGAGGTCTCTCCCGGATCTGCAGAGTATAAATACATCAAATCGATATCCGAGCTAAAATTAAGCCCCCTTCCGCCTAACTTACCCATCCCCAATACGGTAAACTTACACTCTCGCCATCCCCCCTGGGAATCCGGATAATAAGGGGTTCCGTACTTTTTCTTTAACTCTGCATCGCAGATTTCATAAGCCCCCTGGATGAGAACATCTGCCAGATCTGAGAGTTCCTCGGTAATTTCTTTAACACTTCCATATCGGAGGATATCCCGAACTCCGATCCGTAAAATTTCCCTTTTTTTAAAAATACGGAGCAGAGCCAGCTTTTCCTTCTTGGATAAAGGGGAAGGAGCTCCACCTCCACTCAGAAACTCAGTCAGTTCCCGGTAGAGAAGGTCCTTACTTTTGGGAGACCGAAGCTTATCCAAATCCGCCAGCCAGCTCAGGTAATGGGGATTCCGAATCAAAATATCGGAGAGATAAGGACTGGTACCAAAAAGATGCATGAGGACTTGCAGAACAATCGGATTTTCTTCTATTTTAGATAGGAAATCACCGGGCCTGGGGACAGCCTCGAGATATCTTTCCAGGTTATTAAGGGCACTATCCGGATCGGGGGCCTGGTGAGCAGCTTCCAGCAGCTTTGCCAAAAAAGATCCAGGTAGGGCGTTTAGGGCCGAGTCTGGAGGTGAACTTTTGGTTGAATTTACCCCCACCGAAACGCCCGGTGTTTCCAACATGGAAACGGGTTTAAAATTCCCCTTTATCCTTTCGAGGATACGGTTGAGATTTTGATAGGCTTTCCGGGAGTCCTTAAAGGGATATTTGATTAAAAGATCCAATAATTCCTGATGAGAATAATTTTTAAGATCCGACATGGAAATAATGTAACTGTAAGCTTGTAAAACCGTCAAGATAAATAGAGGTTCAGATTAATACACTGTTTACTTAATTTCGTGGGATATTCTCATTTTATTTTATCGAAGAAGCCATAGTTATGCGAGTCTTTTTGAGAGAACCCAGGCAAATCCGACCGGATGAAACGACCCTTTTATTCCTCTATGCAGGTATCGTAGGGGTACTGGGGGGTTTTGGAGCTATCATTTTTAAGTATCTGACCGCTATCGTCCAAAGACTTTTTTTAGGCTCTTGGGAAAATCTCCTGGATGCAGCCCTTCAACTTCCCTGGTACTACCGGGTTTTGGTTCCAACGGCAGGGGGAACCTTAGCCAGTTTTATTCTCTATTTCCTGGCCAAAAAAACCAAATCCTATGGGATTTCCGACATCATGGAGGCAGTCTCTTTAAGGGGGGGAGAGATCGAAGTTCGTTCGGTCCTTTTCAGGTCCCTTTCATCGTTGATGATCATCGGTTCGGGAGGATCGGTTGGTCGAGAGGGACCTATCGTACAAATCGGGGCCATGCTTGCTTCCCAATTCGGGCAATTACTCCGCATATCCAGGATCAAGCTGAGTATCCTGGTTGGATGTGGAGTCGCCTCGGGTATGGCAGCGGCCTATAATACCCCTATTGCTGCCGCCATTTTCGTTCTAGAGATCATCATGGGAAACTTTGCTATCGATATTTTTGCCCCTGTGGTGATCTCCTCGGTTGCTGCAACTCTTGTATCCCGGGGGGTCATGGGTAATCAACCGACCTACCGTATTCCACCGTTTTCCATGGTCAGTCACTTTGAACTGATTTTTTATGTCCTGCTGGGAATCCTAGCCGGATTTGCAGCCTATTTATTTATTCAGGCCCTCTTTAAAGGAGAGGAAATTTTCAAAAAAATTAAAATTCCCAACTATCTTAAGATTCCCCTAGGAGGATTCTTCGTAGGAATCCTCGGACTAAGCTTTCCCCACGTCTGGGGTAATGGCTATGAAGTTGCAAGCCGAATTTTAAATCAGCAGCTTCCCGGACACCTGGTATTGATCCTTTTTTTCCTAAAAATTCTTGCCACGGCTATCACCGTCGGTTCCGGCGGTTCTGGAGGAGTATTTACTCCCAGCCTCTTCGTGGGAGCTGCCCTCGGAGGTACGGTAGGAAATGCGGTTAACTATTTCTTCCCCTTTTTGACGGTCCCCTCAGGCGCTTATGCCCTGGTAGGCATGGGATGTCTACTGGCCGGAATAACCCATGCACCTATCATGGCCATTCTGATCATTTTCGAACTGACACTGGATTACGGAATCATTCTTCCTTTGATGCTCTCCTGTATCCTCAGCAGTTATGTGGCCAGTAAGATCAAGCCGGAGTCTATCTATACCGAAAGACTTAAACAACGCGGGATTCAACTCAGTCGTGGGATGGAAGAAATGGTCCTTTACTCGATGCGGGTTCAGGATATTTTAAAAACAGGTGTTTCTCTTCTCCCGGAAAATCTTCGTTTCGATGAGATTCTAAAACGATTTTATGCCTCCCGAACCGATTATCTGTACGTAGGAGACCAGCAAGGAAATCTCTTAGGGGTCATTAACTTGCACGATATCAAAGAGTTCCTCTCCGAGAAGGACCTTGAAACCCTGGTCATAGCCAAAGACCTTATAACTCCGGTCTCGGTGGCCTATCCTACGGACCGACTTGCAGACGTTTTAGAGAAGTTCTGGCTTCAAGATCTGGAAGAGTTGCCTGTAGTTAGAAGCAAAGAGTCTTCGCAGTTTCTCGGCATTGTAACCCGCCGGGATGTCTTAAGTACCCTGGATCGGGAAGCCCTTAGAAGGAAAGTACTCTTATCCCGGTTCGTTACCAGGTCTGAAGATAAACTTTTAACAGATCGTCTGGAGCTACCGGAAGGATTCCGAATCGATAAAATTGTAGTACCTCCTGAACTGATCGGCAGAACCATTGGAGAAACTAATCTCCGAACTCAATACCACCTCAATGTTTTAGCGGTGATCAGTCCCGGGCGAAATGGAAAAGAACAGCGATACTTCCCAGACCCCAACCGAAAACTGGAAGAAGGAGATATCCTGGTCGTATTGGGACGTGAAGATGACATACGTCAACTCTATACCCAGGATTAATCCCAGTTAAAAATAAACAAAGTTTTCTACTCTACTTTTACAGAAGAGAAGAGGGATAACCCCCGAGGGGGAATTTAACTTTCTAAAGTTATTAGAAAAAGACTTGATAAATTCAGACTAAGATTTTATAATAAAAATGAATCTTATCTAAAACCTTCAGCCGTTCTCGGTATACCCGAGAGTTTACCTTAAATTCAGAAGATTTCTAAAAATCCATGGCCAAACTGCACCTGAAAGGAGGTAGCAACAATGAAAATTACCCCACTTCATGATCGAATCGTCGTTAAAAGAATAGAAGAACCAGAAGTTCGGAAAGGAGGGATTATCATCCCCGATACCGCCAAGGAGAAACCTCAACAGGGTGAAGTTATTGCGGTTGGAAAGGGAAAGTGGTTAGAAAACGGTAAACAATTGCCCCTGGAAGTTCAGGTTGGTCAGAAAGTTCTCTTCGGCAAATATGCGGGAACCGAAGTTAAACTCGATGAGGAAGAGTATCTCATCCTACGAGAAGATGATGTTTTAGCCATTCTAGAATAGCTGTCCCGAGAAGGATCCGGTACATATTTATAGACTATCAGAAGAGAGATTTCATTTTTGTTCGAGGAAGAAGGTAGTCTATAAATAGGTACATCTTTAACAAGAAGGAGGTTATAGCAGTTATGCCAGCTAAACAACTTCTTTTTGGGCAAGAAGCAAGGGATGCAGCCCTGAGAGGGGTTAATATTCTGGCAAATGCAGTAAAAATTACTTTAGGACCCAGAGGACGTAACGTAGTTTTAGATAAAAAATTTGGTTCTCCTACCAGTACCAAGGATGGAGTCACGGTAGCCAAAGAGATCGAACTGGATGAGCCCTATGAGAACATGGGAGCGCAGTTGGTCAAAGAAGTGGCCAGTAAAACCAGTGATGTGGCCGGAGATGGAACAACCACGGCAACCATCTTAGCCCAGGCCATATTTAGAGAAGGATGCAGAAATATTGCCGCCGGAGCGAACCCCATGGATCTCAAACGAGGGATTGAGAAGGCGGTGGAGGTTGTAGTAGAAGAACTGAAAAAACTGAGCAAACCGGTAGCCGGAAAGAAAGAAATCGAGCAGGTAGGAGCTATTTCGGCTAATGGCGATATCTCCATCGGTAAGATTATTGCTGAAGCCATGGACAAGGTTGGAAAAGACGGAGTTATCACGGTAGAAGAAGCCAAATCCATGGAAACCACCCTGGAATTCGTAGAAGGGATGCAGTTTGACCGGGGTTATTTGTCCCCCTATTTTGTGACGGATCCTGAACGAATGGAGGCTGTTTTAGAGGAGCCTTATATCTTGATCCATGAGAAGAAAATCTCCTCGACCAAAGATATGTTATCCCTGCTTGAGCAAGTTGCCAGATCGGGTAAACCTTTGCTCGTTATCGCAGAAGATGTCGAAGGAGAAGCCCTGGCCACCCTGGTCGTCAATAAACTAAGAGGGACTTTAAAATGTGCAGCGGTTAAAGCCCCAGCCTTCGGTGACAGGCGAAAAGCTATGTTAGAAGATATTGCCATTCTGACCGGAGGTCAGGTCATTGCCGAGGAGTTAGGAATTAAGCTTGAGAATGTAACCCTGAATGATCTGGGAAAGGCCAAGAAAGTGGTCATTGATAAAGAAAATACAACCATCGTAGAAGGAGCCGGGTCCAGAGATAAGATTCAGGGTCGAATTAAACAGATCAAGATGCAGATTGAAGAGACCACCTCGGATTATGATCGGGAGAAGCTTCAGGAACGGCTGGCTAAACTGGCCGGTGGGGTTGCAGTCATAAAAGTAGGAGCAGCAACCGAAACGGAGATGAAGGAAAAGAAAGCCCGGGTGGAAGACGCTATGCACGCCACAAAGGCCGCTGCTGAAGAAGGAATCGTTCCAGGCGGAGGGGTGGCCTATTTAAGATGTCTCCCGGCCCTTGAAAAATTGAAATTAGAAGGAGATCAGCAAGTCGGTGTGAACATCGTAAAGCGGGCCCTCGAGGAACCTTTACGTCAGATTGCCAATAATGCTGGATGGGAAGGCTCGGTGGTGGTTGAGAGGGTCAAAGAGATGAAAACCAACGAAGGCTTCAATGCAGCTACCGAGGAGTTTGAAGATCTGGTTGCGGCAGGAATTATTGATCCAACCAAAGTAGCCCGGGTTGCCCTCCAAAATGCCGCGAGTGTCGCAGCCCTTATGCTGACTACCGAAGCTTTGATTACCGAAGTTCCTGAGAAGAAGGAAAAGTCTAAGATGCCTACCCCACCCCCAGATTTTGACTAAAGGAGGCCTGTAAAGAGCTACAAAGGCATAGGATATTCCCAAAGTTAACCCAATTTAACGGGTAAATTTCCGAACTTGTCTTAAGAAAGAGGGGGGGAGAGGGTAGCTTCTGGGAAGGTATCTTTTCCAAATCAACCTTTTAAAATCCCCACCCTATATGCTCTGGATCCTTCAACCTGTTTGGGTCAGGTTGAAGACCAGAGCCCACAAATACAACTCAAAGTCAAGAAAAAACTCCTGAAAGGAAGGTAGTTTCCCTTCAAAGCGAGTATCCTTTTCAATCCTGTTGGGTTGAGTGTTGGAGGTGAGTCTGGTGAGACAAGAAGTTTTCTACAAGAATCTGGAACCGGCGTTTTCGATTAAGAACTATTTGGAAAGACAGATTAAAAGAATAGAGCGACGAATCTTAAAGTTTCCGGAAGATCAAGTATTTCTACATGTAACCCTGGAGAAACATCCAAGAAAAGAGGAATATGTTGCTCTTTTCACCCTCTCCCTTCCCAAACGACAACTCCATGCCGAGGAGCAAGGTAAAAACCTTCGGCATATTCTGAAGGAAGTCTGTGGAGATCTCATTGAGCAATTGGAAGGTGTTAAAAGTAAACTCCGAAGGGAAGAGGTGTATAAGCGAAAACGAGCTAAATTCCAGGTTCAAGAACCCGTCCCGGGGATGGCCCCTTATGAAAAGACCTATGAAGCTAAAGCACTTACCGATTTGATCCTTCCTCAGCTTAAGAAGCTCTATAATTTTGTCCGAAGGGAGATCATCTACCATCAACTGATAGGAGATATAGAACCCTATGATCTGACGATTACAGACATAGTAGACGAGACTGTTCTGTTTGCAGTAAGAAACTTTGATCAGAAGCTGGATTCCTTTCCCCTGGATCGCTGGTTATATCGGATTGCCCTGGATATTCTGGAACGGGAGGTTGAGGAAATCAAGGCAGAGCGAGAGGCCAGAGTTCCAGTTGAAACCGAAATTCCAGAACCAGAGCCTACAGAAGCCATTTCTACCCTGGGAAGTGAAATACTGGATTTCTGGCAACCAGATGAAACCTTAAAACTGGAAGATCTCGTACCGGATGATAAGATGCCGACTCCTGAAGAGATCTTAACCCGTCAAGAAATTCAAAAATATATTCATCAAACCTTGAGTCAACTCCCCAAAGGCTGGCGGGAATCTTTTATACTTTACAGCGTGGAAGGCTTCAGTCTGGAAGAAGTGGCCTGGGTGAGGAGAAAATCCGTTGATGAGGTACGAAAAGAAATTCAATCTGCACGGGAATTCTTACAAGCAAAGTTGGAAGAAACAGAACTTGTGTAAGGCTTCTTTTCTTAGAAGAATCCGATACGGAGGTGAAGGAAGTTTATGGAATGTCAATTGGTGATGAATTACCTCTCAGAATATATGGATAAGGGACTCCATCCCGACCTGCTTCAAGATATTGCCGAACATATTAAAGAGTGCCCAAATTGTGAAGAGCGTCTGACCCTTTTAAATCTGGCGGAAGAGTTCTTTACAACTTTGGAAGAAGTAGACCTTCCGGAAGGTTATTCAGAGCGGGTGGAAAAATTGATTCGGCAAGCTTTAGAAAATCGAGAATAACAAAGAAATTTGATTTCTTTAACGAACTATTCCAGGATACCAACAAGGAGGTAAGGAGAAGTTGATGATTTCTTCGGCAGATATAGAGAAACTTTTAAATTTTAAGGAAGAAACTTATAAGACCTGTAGCTTTTATCTGAATGTAGATGGAAGTAAATATACCCCCAGGGACTATGAAACAATCACTAAAAACTTAATTAAAGAACGGCGGTTGGAGCTGGAAGCGGAACACCTACCCCATGGGGTCATGAAATCCCTGGAAGGGGATTTTGAAAAAATCGAGCGTTTTGTAGTAGAAGAGTTTAAACGAAATAATACGAGAGGTCTGGCTATTTTCTCCTGTAGTGGAAAGGATTTCTGGCAAGTATATCGGCTTCCTCGACCTGTTAAGAATATTCTTGTGGTTGGAAATGATCCTTATATACGTCCTCTAACCGTTCTCCTGGACGAGTATCATCGCTATTGTTTGGTTCTGGTCAGTCGCGATAAAGCTAGGATCTTTGAGGTGTATTTAGGCGAAATTCTAGAGCATTTTAAAGTCTTTGATGAGGAGGTTCCGGGAAAAGTTCGGATAGCCGGATGGTACGGCCTGGAAGAAAAGCGTATCGAGCGTCATATTGAATATCATGTTTATCGGCATCTTAAACAGGTTGCCGATCGGGTCTTTGATTTCTTCAAAGAGAAGCGCTTCGACTATCTTGTTATTGGAGGACGAAGCGATATCCTCCCGGAATTTGAAAGATGCTTACATAGCTTTCTCATAAAAAGATTGGTCGCCCGGCTGGATCTGGATGTAGAAACCCCTATCCAGGAAATTAAGACTCAAATCCTTCAGATCGAAAGAGATGTGGAACAGAAGCAGGAAGTGCAACTGGTAACCCGACTTATGGAAGAAGTAGCTACGGGAGGCTTTGGGGTCTTCGGGTTACACGATACGTTAAAAGCCCTTTACGTAGGAAATATCCATACCCTGTTGGTAGAAGAGGATTTTTCGGCTCCTGGCTTAGAGTGCCAGAATTGTGGACTTTTAACCACGGTGGAAGAAAAATCCTGCCCGATTTGTCAAGGACCCCTTGTAGAGGTCCCCGATGTAGTAGATGAAGCTATTGAAGAAGTCTACCGCCAACGTGGAGAAGTGGAACATATCCCAAATAATCCTATTTTAAAACAACTTGGAAGGATTGGAGCTTTATTACGCTTTAAAATGCCGGCTTCCCTTCGAGCTTTACCACTGACTTGACGAGGAGAAATCTTACTTGAGGAGGTTCCAACTGTGGCCGATTTTCGCGAGCTTTTATTCTCAAAAGCCTTTAAAATCATACCGGGTATCGCTTACAATCAAACTTTGGAAGAATTATCTAAAGCCCAGGAAGAGTCCGGGGATAAAGTTCTTTTTTATGAAGTTGTTTTGCCCGTGGATAAATCCTGGGAGTATTTGCGTGATAAAATCTATCCGGCTCTGGTCCGATACTTAAAAAATAAATCCATCGATCCGGAAACCTGTAAAGGGGTTATTATTGCGTTATTTTTTAAGGATCTGTGCTACCTTATAGAAGGCCGTGAGTTTATGAAAGTATTTTGTGAAATGGAAGACCTTAATAGTGCGGCCTTGCACTTTAGAATTCTCAGATGGCTTTCAGAGGGAAACTCCGATTAGGAGGTTAAACGTCCCGTTTGATTTTGAAAAGAATTAAAAATCCTTGACCCAAAGATTTCCCTCCCTTTTTATCCTACCTGATAAAGGCCTTTAGTCTTTTTCAACGCGTTCCTGTACCACAGGCTCAAAGGTATTATACGCCAGCGTAAATCCCAAGGCCAAAATGGCTGCGCATAGCCCAAGTCCTACATCAATATAAGGCGGAGCGGTTAAGGCCAGCCGAATCACCACCGTAACTAAAGCAAAACCGGAATTGCGAAAGACAACCTTATAGGTCGAACTATACCGTAGCGAAATTAACACAATCAATACGTCACTAAAGATAAGGAGAGTATAAAAGGTATCGAAAAAACTGTTGATAGATCCTTGAACCAGGTAACTCCGAAGATGATTTCCCCCAATAATTGCGAAAATGGTTAATAAAAGTAGAGAGACCAACTTCTTAGCTGCTGTAAATCTAAATTGCTCCAGAGTATCCTTGGTAATGGGACGATGCTGTTGAGCATGATAGTAGAACCCGAGGGCAACGAAGATAAGTAATGCACCGCTCGCATCGGCAAGAATATGAAGTATAGGACCGGAGACCTGGGTCCAGGTAATAGGTTCATCGAAGTAAACGAACTCTTTGAAAGGCTTACGTAAAAGAATCAACGAGAGCACCTGAAATTGCTTACCCAGAGAGTCGGCCACCGAGTGAGCAAGTGCAAAGACTAACCCGATGGCCTCCATGAACAGGAGTAAGGTAAAGGCCAAACCTACTGCATAGAAATGGTTACGGGGGACCCACTCGCTTAGGGTTTCTGGAAGTACCCCTTTTCGATTCAATTCAATAACGATTAATCCAATTACAAAGGTAAGAACCAGTAAATCGGTGACTATTCGTTGGGTATAAATACTTCCCCAGATTTTTTCCAACCTATCAAAAAGCTTGTCTATCAGGCTGTAGAGTTGGTCCATAAAAGTAAGTTGCTTTCCCAGGAAGTTAAGAACTAACCCCCCACAAATACAGCCTCAGCCCGATTCAACCAAAACGTCATCGATAGGATTCACTCAACCAAACAACACGGATCGATAGGTTACCCACTGTTCTCATGGAAACAATCTGTCCCACAGCCCGCTCTAGAAGAGGGATTGCTTCCGTGATGCGTCCAGAAAGTGCATACGTATAACTCAAGGTCGAGTCGATAAAAGGTAAATAGAATGAAATATTCAAAGTCTGGCTGAGCGCAAGGCCCCGTTCGAGTAAAACAATAGCCTTTTGAAATTCTCCCTTGCGAAGGTAAAGAAAACCAGCCCTGTAACACACGTCGATAAGACTTTGGGGATGGTTGACGGCTTCAGCAACTTGGAGGGCTTCTTCTACCCGGATAATTCCTTCAGTGAATTCCCCAACCTCAGTAAGGCAATAGATTAGCCAATTACGGGAACCAACAAAAGGCAGAATGCCCAGGTTAAAACGTTCATAGATCAGATCTCCTTGGAGAGACTCCACGTTCTTCCTGAGAAAATCCATCGCCCGGGAATAGTTACCTAAGTTATAGTAGACTTGCCCCAGGAAGAAGTTCGTCATAGTCTGGAGTGCAAAATCCTGAACGGCGTTGGCAATCATGAGAGCATGTTGGCCGGACTCGATAGCTCGATCTGAGTTCCCAATGAACCAAAAATGCTGAGTCATATAGCAAGAGAGCCAACCCAGCCTTCTCTGATCATCCAAGGCCTTGGCTAGGGTTTCTGCCTCGTGAAGGAAGTTGAGAATCCGTTCAAATTCTCCAAGTGGAAAAAGGGCGTTCTGAAGGTTAAACCGGAGATCGATAGCCTGTTCGAGCAGCTCACAACTCTCTGGCAGATGCTTTAGAGCCACCAATGCCTGCTCAAAGCACGATACCGCCTCCCGGTTGGCTGACCGTGCTGCAGCTTTGGCCCCTGCCTGATGGAAGTAAATCAAGACCTTATCCCAAACCTCCCCCTGCAGTGCATGATGCGCCAATCGCTCCACCTGTTTATCTAACCGATCGGCTGAGCGCGCTTCCAGGACCTTCAAGATCTGGGTGTGGAGGACCCGCCTTCGCTCTTGCAATAAACTCCCATAGGCCACTTCATGGGTCAACGCATGCTTGAACGTGTATTCCAGATCAGGAAAGAGATTGGTTTCGTAGAGGAACTCGGCGGTTTGCAGGCGCAGGAGACTCCGACGCAGCGCTTCCTCCGGTAACTCCGCAATAGCCTGAAGCAGGTTGAACTTTACATCCTTGCCAATCACAGCCGCACATTGAAGCCAGCGCTTCTCCTCAAGAGGCAACCGGTCGATCCGGGCGGCTAACATCGCCTGAACCGTTACGGGCATCTGAAGGGTCGGCAACTCCTTCACCAATCGATAAGCGCCTCTCTCCCCCACCAATGCCTGGGTCTCTACCAACGTCCGAATACTCTCCTCCAGGAAGAACGGGTTTCCTTGGGTCCGTTCTATCAAGGATTGCTTAAGGGGTTGCAGACTGGCATCGTTTCCAAGCAGAGACTGGAGAAGTTTTTCGACGCTTTCGGGAGGTAGTAGATCGATGCGGAGTTGGGTATAATAGCTCTTGCTCCCCCAACCATGCTGATACTCGGGACGATAGTTCACCAGCAACAGAATCCGAACCGTCGGGAGGCTCTCGATCAAACTCTCTAGAAACGCTTGGGTCTCGGTATCGATCCAGTGCAGATCCTCAAAGACCAGCAACAGGGGTTGAACCTGACTTTCCCTCAGCAGAAGGTGCTTGATAGCCTCTAAGGTCCGCTGGCGACGTTGGGGTGGATCCAGTTGCTTCCAGGAGGGATCCTCCATCGGCACTCCCAGCAGCGACAACAAGGCCGGTAAGGTCGGCCTTAACGCTTCCTCCAGGGCTAGGATCTTACCCATAACTTTCTCTCGGATCCTTCGGCTATCGTCCCGATCTTCCATCTGAAAATAGGTCTTCAAGAGGTCAATCACCGGCAGGTAAGCCGTAGCCTTCCCATAGGAGACCGAACTGCTTTCCAACATCAGCCAGCCTTGGGTTAGACGGGAACGGGTGAACTCATAGAACAGGCGGGACTTGCCGATACCGGGTTCCCCCACCAGAGCTACCATCTGACCATGATCACGACCAGCCTGCTCCAGGGCTTGTCGGAGGGTTTCCAACTCCGGCTGTCTTCCCACGAAGCGGGTGAAACCCCGGGCTAAAGACGCTTGCAGACGTCTTCGGACTGGACCCGCACCCACCAGTTCGAACACCTCTACAGGGTCCTGGAGTCCCTTGACAGGAATCAAACCCAGGGATTTGACTTGAATAAAATCCTCGGCCAGCCGAAGGGTATTCATCGTCAGCCGGATCGTTCCAGGTGTCGCCAGTTGCTCCATGCGGGCGGCCAGGTGGGTGGTCTGACCGATGGCCGAGTAGTCCATGTGGAGGTCGTGGCCGATGGTCCGGACCACTACCTCCCCACTGTTGAGACCCACCCGAATTTGCACCTCAACCCCATGCTGGCGACGGACTTCTTCGGTATAGCGACGGATGGCCTCTTGCATAGCTAAAGCTGCATAACAGGCCCGGACTGCATGATCTTCATGGGCCACAGGGGCCCCAAAAAGGGCCATAATCCCGTCTCCCAGAACCTGGTTCACTGTCCCCTCGTAACGGTGAACCGCCTCCATCATCCTATGCAAAACCGGGTCCAGAAGCCTTCGAGCCTCCTCGGGATCGAGCCCTGCCAGCAGCTCCAGGGAGCCCTTGATGTCGGCGAAGAGGACGGTAATTTGCTTACGTTCTCCTTCCAGGGCAGACCTGGATTGGAGGATCTTCTCAGCCAGGTGTTGAGGGGTGTAGCTCTGGATCTGGGGTTCCTGGCGCAGAGAGATCCTATCGGTATTGGTCGTAACCACGGAGCGAGTTGGCTGGGAAACGGCCAGACCTGCCCCGCATTGGCCACAGAATTTGAACCCTGGGGGATTCTCTGCGCCACACCGGGGACAGGAAAGTCTCAGCCTGGCACCACACCCTCCACAGAAATTCAAGGTGGGGGGATTTTCGAATCCACAACTTTCACAGCGCATGGGGATAACCTCGAAACCAGGGGATGTTTCTTACCCTTGAATTGTGTTTAGATTGAATACCGTTACAACTTCCCATCTCAGGACTACTTAGGTTTAAGATAGGCCCCCTTCCCTCAAATGGAAACCCTTACTTGAAAGAATTTTTGGAGCGGTGCCAAGGGTATTGATCCTCACCCGAATTGGCCTGTTGACCCCTTTCTTCCGTCATAA
>JAUQPW010000119.1 GCA_030550175.1 bacterium | reverse complement strand
TTAATGAAGAAGGGGTTTGGGTTCCTTTCTCCAGTTCTCTAGGATTTAAGGGTAAGGGGCTTAAAAGTGAGAAAAAAGGGGTTACCTCTTCCAAAAAATCTTCGAAAAAGAAACCATCTTCCGGTAAAGGCTCTAAATCTTACAATAAAGGCTCTGAATCTTATCAAATAACTCCCTAAGGTTCCTCTTCTTGCTGCTGTATTTCACGAATTCTTCTCCAAAATTCAGAGGCCTCTGCGGCAATCCCACTCCAGTTCCGGACCTCCTCGTGAAAACCTTCTTTTAAAACCTCGAAAAACTCATCCCTCAACTCAGAATCGGTGGGATCTATATTTGAGAAAATCTCATATCCAGGTAGTTCTTTGTAGCGCCAATAATTCAGGTTGGGGATATAGAAGTGTTTAATCCAACCCAACAACATATCCATCCAGGATTCACAATAATAACGAAGATGAACACGGGGCCTTCCTAAAAACCAATCGGCCTGTCGAATCATTTCATTTTCGTAAAACTGGCACTGGTTATGATCCTCAACGTAAACGATCGCCCCATCCAGCTCCGGGTAGTCCTCCATACGAAGGAAAACGAAACTCACCCTATCATCATCCTCATACAAGAACCGACCGTCAAAAAGACGAAACTCAATTCCGTAAAGATCAACCTGGGATATTGAAAATAAATCCTCATGGATCTTCATTAATTTTTGTCTCAAAGGACCTGCAACGCGAAGTTCAAATCCCGGAGGATCGACTTCCTGGGGTAAACTTTCGTAGACTCTGACGAGATCGGAACTTGAAGGAGGGGTGCTAAATAAAGAGCCACTTATAAGAATATTTCCTCTGATCGTGTGATCGAAACGCCGGATAGGAGGGGGAACCTCAAAGTAGCCATGAGAAAGTTCTGCTAATTCCTCGAGTTTCCAGCACAGATTTTCACGAACAAATAATTCGGAACATTGACCCGACCAACTGACGATGACAGATGGCATATATTTTGACTCCTTTCCAGGATAAAAGTAACTGCATAGAGCTGTTCTATGTTCTGGATCATTAAGAATAGGACAGCTTTATGGGATGGTTTTTATTGATTCTGCATAGCCATTTCAATTTCAGTCTTGGTAACCAGTGGGCCTTGAAGCCTTTGAAGAGGGACACTACCCCCAATGAGCATATCTCCATGCCCGATCAGGTATTCTGCACCCGAGGTATCCAGGATAATGGTGCTATTGGCTGCACTGGTGACTTTAAGAGCCACTTTAAGCTGGAGATTGGCCTTGATAATCGGCGTGACTACCCGGGCATCTGGCCGTTGGGTAGACAGAATCAGGTGAATGCCTGCGGCACGGCCTTTTTGTCCAAGGTGCTGGATGGAGGTTTCTAATTCTGTCCGGGTATCTTTATCTGCCATGAGATCTGCATATTCATCGATCATAATCACCTGGTGGCTTAAAGATCCGCCCAGTTGATTATAGGCCTGAATATCCGATACCCCCTTTTTCTCAAACGTACGATAACGCTCTTCCATCTCATCGACCAGTTGGTGAAGTTTTTCCAGGGCCGATTCGGTATCCATCAAGATGGGTCCAGAAAGATGGGGGAGAGAGGCAAAATCCATAAAACCCACGCGCTTAGGGTCAATCAAAATCAATCGAACTTCTGTGGGTTTTGCATTTAGAGCCAGACCTACGGCACTGGCTTTCAGAAAAATGCTTTTACCGCTTCCCGAGGTGCCCCCTATCAAAATGCCACTCATCGTAGGATCGCTGAGATTTGCCCAAACAATCGAGCCATCAATGGACATACCCACGGGAAATGCAGCTTTAGAAGGAGGTCGGTTACGTTGTCCCTTTTGCCACACCTCTCCCAGGGTAAGGGGAATCCGGACTTTCCGAGGTATATCGACACTTACATAACCCGCCTGGGGTTGAATCAGAGGAGCAACCTGTAAACCCAAGGCCACTTGCAGATTTTCGGCTTGATGGACCAGCTTCTTAACGGTAACACCCTGATCCAGCCTGGGTTTGATTTTGTACCGGATAAATCGCGGCCCGGCTATGTAACCCACAGACTCAACGGGGAGCTTTAACGTATCCAAAGCCTGGATAAGGGCCCTCAAGCCCTGTTCCGCTTCCTGGGTCGTTTCTGCGGAATTTGAGGCTGGAGGAGAAGATCGGAAAGTCTTAGATTTTTCCCTGGCAGGCGTTCCCAAGACCTCATCGAAGTTTTGAAATCCTGAGCGCTTCTGACCATGGAGTTTCTCCCCTATAAAGGTAGCAAACTCATCTGCTGTGATCGATTTCAGCCGATTATCGAAACCAACCAGGGTTACATCCCCTTCCTTGACCGCATAACTGAGCAAGGCCAGGGCATACCATCGAGCGGCCTGCTCCGGATCTAAGATAATCACGTGACCCCCCAGATCTTTAAAAAGTTGAAGTTTCTCATTGGTCGCCTTCCACTGGGGAGGGGGTGGAATAGGACAGCGGACATCTCGAATATAAAAAGCTTTCCCTGAGGGATGAGACTTTAAAAACTCAATCCCCTTCAGGAGACAAGCTCCCACCGCCATAGGATTCTGCTCCACATCGATCATAAAAACCACAGGAACCTCTGAAGAGGAAGAAACCCGGAGAGTACCTGTAAAATCGATATATTTTTCTTTACCCTCCGGGCGCTGTAAAGATTCAACTTGAAAGGAACCTGTCTGAAATGTTTCCGCAGTACGGGATTTTACAGATTTGCCTGACTTCCCGGTTTTAGTGGGTCCATAACTGAGATAAACTTCTAAAGCTCTTCTTAACCGGCCTCGATCGGGTTGATAATGATCAAAATCTTGTAAAATCGTTCGATATTGATTTTCAAATTCTTCCTCAAGGGTTTGAGAAGGAGAAACTTCGACCGAAGGGCCCTGATCTAAGATCTGCCTCAACCGCTTATTGGCCTCGACAATGACCAACCGGGGGCTATACAACTGTTTTTTAAAGGTTTTATATAATTCTTCCCGATCAAAGGGGAAAAACGGGTTGGTTAGATCTTCTCCAAGCACCGAAGCCAGACGATTTTGAATAATCGCCATGGCCTGATCCGCCGTACAACCCTGCAACTCGAACTGGTTCGTTTCAAGGCGCGTGATAATATGCTGATTTAATTTTAATCGGAATTTTTCCTCCCATTTTCTCCCCCGGCAGCAGACAATGGGCAACATGGCTTTGGCTTTATCTATCAAGAATGCCAGCATCTTCTCCAGGGCATATATTTTCCCATCGGTTTCCAAATTCTCTAAGCGGTCAAAACAGATGATCAGGGTTTGACGGTAACGAGCCAGCAAAAGGCCCAGGGAAACTAAAATATCCCGTGCTTCTTGCTCAAGAAGATTGGAACGACCGATTTGATCCTCCGATACTTGAAAGCGGTCTGATACCTGGAGTAAAGCTGCATCGGCTTGATCCAGAACATAGCCTTTAAGCCAGTTTAAAGCCGCTACCCGTTTACTCGGAATCCGGTATTGGAACAAAACCTTTAAGAAACTGGTAGAAATCTCCGGATAGGCCCGGCTCAACAGATCGATGGCTTTATCTTCAACCTCCTTCAGCCGATGGGGAATAATATATTTAAAAATCAAAGTCCCCAGAATATTCCTTTGTTTATCCCGCGTGGATCCATATTTTTGGACCACTTCCCGGTAAATTTCGTCTATAATCTTCTCCAGTTGCGTCACCGGAGAAGCCGCATTGATCGGATAACAAAGATTAACGATGATTTCTCTCAGAAGATAGCGATAGGTCTGTTCAGGGTCTTCAATGGGTTGAATGTAAGCAAAGGAAAGACCCGGCGTGCCCGGTTCCGACGGTATCTGTTCCGTATACTGAAGGATTTTACCGATCAGATGCGTTTTACCACTGCCGACTTCTCCAAGTACCAGCGCTCCACAGTTGAGACCCGGGTTCTGGGATTTCTGTTTAATAAGCTGGCAAAGCCCCTTAAAAGCATGTTCGTTAATGGAAGGAACATCCGGATAGATTCCTTCCCGGGGATCTCCAACACTGGAGGAAGTAAAGGGATTCCTCCACCTTAAAATTTCAAGTTTCTCCTCGGTCGTCATCTTATTTCCTCACCTCTCCAACTTAAGGTTATATAAAGCATCCCGCTCTCATCCATAAAAGAGTTTTTTATCTCCGCTTCGGTCATCGTTGAAGGATCTCCTCCATGGAGTTCTACGGCATAATCGGCCATCAACTCCGTAAGAACCCTATCAAACCGTTCCCGAGGCCAGTGAAGATACTCACGAATTTGATGAATTGGAACAAAACTACGCCCCTTGCCAACCCGGTAATAAGCTCGCTTAAAAGCCGTCCGATCCTCTGCATGGTCTTCTTTCTCTATCCCGGGTATTGGAACTTTATCAGAAATCTTAAGAGAAACCGAATGATCTTCTCTAACTATACAAATAACAAAACTTTTCTCCAGGAGATGGTTGAGGGCCTTGAGGTAATTTTTCTTGAGCACGGGAAGCTCTCGACCCAATTGTTTGGAAGATAAGCCCGGTTTTTGTCTGATTTTGTTTAGAATAAGTTCTTCCAATGATTTTCTGTAACCGATGTAGGTAGACCTCGCCGCTTTGTAAATTTGTAAACTATTGCCCAAATGGGAAGTCAATTTAGCCAGGATCTCTGAACTTGTCGCCTTCCCGGAGAGACCTAAGTGTTTTCGCGAAGTGGAAGAAATTCCGGCTATAACTTGTTTAACCGTCAGGTAATCCCGGTTTTTCTTTTTTAATAAATCCAGAATTTCTTTTTCGATATGAGACAGCGTAGATGTTTCCATATCAGGTAAAAATTTTCCGTGAATTATTCCCTTTTTCATGGGATTAACACCATCCTAAAAAAGGGTTAAAACCACCTGGAATCTTAAAAATAGTTTTGTATCTCATCCAGGATAAAAAAGCAAGCAGATTTTTACGTAATAAATTTTCATAAAAATATTTTGACGTCCTATAGGTTCAGGATGTAAGATAGGAATTGCTTGTAATTACCGGAAACTTACCAGAATGGCCCCTATTGAACATATATCTGATACAGCCCGTTGGGTTGCTGCCTATCGTGCAATGGAGACAGAAAGGGCGGATGCCCATTTTCGAGACCCTTACGCACGTCTCTTAGCCGGGGAACAGGGAGAAAAGATCGTTCGAACTTTACCACGAGGTATGTCCAGCGCCTGGGCCGTAATTGTGCGTACCTGTGTATTTGACGAAATGATTCTGCAGGTTGTTCAGACTCAACAAGTAGATACCGTTTTGAATCTCGCCTCAGGTCTCGATACCCGGCCTTACCGGCTCCCCTTACCTGCTTCATTAAGATGGATTGAAGTGGATTTACCCGATATCCTCACCTATAAGGAGGAAAAACTGGCCGATATAAAGCCGGCCTGTTCTTTAGAAATTGTAAAGATGGACCTGGTGGACGTCACCTCACGGCAGGCTCTTTTCAGCCGGATAGGTGCCATCTCTCAACGTGTACTCGTGGTGAGCGAAGGTCTTAGTCCGTATCTCACTTCCGATCAGATCGCTTCACTGGCTCAAGATCTTTCCACCCAACCCGCCTTCCGATGGTGGTTACTAGATTTAATATCTCCCTTTGCGCTTCAACGAATCCGGAAATTATGGAAAAAACAACTTGGTAGAGGCCGTTTTGTCTTTCACTTCGCTCCGGCAGAAGGGGCTACTTTTTTCAATCCTTATGGCTGGAAGGTCCTAGAAGTTCGATCCTCGGTAGAAGAAGGTCATCGCCTGAAACGAGAAATGCCCTTTGCATGGTTTTGGCGGTTTCTGGTTAAGATATTTAAGGAGAAACAAGAAATTTTTCGTAATACCTATATCTTTGCACTTTTGGAGCAGATATGACCTCTCCCAACATGTCCTCACCAAAGATTTTTATTCCCGGTATCGTACCCCCAACCGGATACATGGGACCATCCTGGTGGTTTGCCTTCCAGGGAAATAATCTTTTGGTTTACCTGGAGGACTCTTCGGTTCGTATTCCCTGTGAGGTGGATTTTTCCCGATTAGGAATAACCGTCATTCGGCAACATTATTTAGGTCTTCTGGAAGGGCGTCCCTGTTACTCAGTTGAACTGACCGAAGATGCCAAACCACCGGAAGGTATGGCTTTTCAAGGTTTACGTCAGTTATTCAATCGCCTGGAAGAAGACCTTTTCTGGATAGCCGGACGGGCCGTGCAAATTGTGGACTGGGATCGAACCCACCAGTTTTGTGGAAAGTGTGGATCCAGGATGATAACCGGATCCAGGGAACGGGCCAAGGAATGTCCCCAATGTGGTTTAGTAAACTATCCCCGCCTAGCTCCAGCTATTATCGTCCTCGTTGAACGTGATTCTCAGATACTGCTGGCCAGATCCCACCGTTTTCCACCGGGTATGTACAGTGTCATTGCAGGCTTTGTAGATCCGGGCGAAACCCTGGAAGAAGCCGTGGTGAGAGAAGTCAAGGAAGAAACGGGGATCGATGTCAAAGATATTCACTACTTCGGCAGTCAACCCTGGCCATTTCCCCATTCCCTCATGATTGCGTTTACGGCTGTTTATGCGGGGGGTGAGATTGTTATAGAGGATGAAGAGATTGAAGCAGCAGGTTGGTTTACGGCCGACAACTTGCCCGCTTTACCTAACAAAATCAGTATCGCACGTAAGTTGATAGACTGGTTTTTGGCGAAGCAAGGCAAGGTGACCTGACCTGAACCACAAGGAACCAGGGATCTTTCCGGTTCCAAGCTTCAAAATATAAATCTTACTTCCCTGGACCGAGTCGCACAGCGTGGGAAGATCTGTTCCGTTGGTTTTAATAGGCCGTACGACTCGACATAAACTTTCACTACCCTCCGCTTTGGGTAGGAAAAGAGCCTACTTTTCCTTAGTATTTAACAAGTTCATCGGCTCCAATATCAAAGGCCGGACCCTGAGGCCTGGGATTACCCTCGAAATCTATCGGAACTTCCGAACCTAAGTTGTAACCTCGATCGATCGCCAAAACAGCCGTTGTCTTCAGATGAAAATTATATCTCGGCGCATCCACAAACAGACTACCATCCGACGGCCAGGATAGAACAAGATTGTTGCTTTGCGTAACGATGGTTCCATCCCTTAAATTCAAAGGTCTATCCAAGATGTTGTTGATGTATTTTACGTTTAAGGCGCTGACCCTCACATCCGGAGTAAACCTATTGCTGTAAAGGGTATTGTTATAAATTTTTCCATCTTTATTCTTGATAACGGAGATTCCTGCATCGGCGCAAATGGCAATCCTGTTGTTTCGGACGATACCCCCCACATGTTCATAGGTTTCTCCGCCCCAGCTTGGGTTGCCGAATCCTCCCTAGCTGATTCCCACAAGACCATAGCCGGTAATGAGATTACCTTCTATGATAGTATTCGTAGACCCACTCTTAAACTGGATGCAGGTACCTGCCAGCCTGGCCCCCCAAATGTCATGGATGTAGTTGTACCGTACGACCCAATCTTTACAGGCATTGCAATCTATGCCCCGGAAGGGAGTTGACTGATAGATTTCATTATTTTGAATGATTACCCGACTGGCATAGACACCATTTACCGGGGCCGTACCCCCTCCCTTGATGGCACTGGTCTGGCTTTGTGAATTGGCCCGGGTATTATCAAACAAGGCATTGTTTCTGATGACAATATCGGTGCTCGGTGCGTCGATCTTGATACCGTGATAAGCTCCTCCTGTAATTCTCAATCCCTCAATAATCACAAATCTGGCTCCTGTAAAGTAAAAGGCCTCTTCACTCCCGTTCGCGTCAATGGTTACACTCCCCACCATCTCTAGACATAATCCTCACAGGAGCCGTCTGGGTTCCAGATCGACTGGAAGGGAATCTAAGCCGATCGGTCGGGACATAGGTACCCGGCGTCAGGATGATTCGTTGACCTGGACTTATATTAGCGAGGGCATTGACGAGCTGAGAAACATTACTTACCACCACATCCAAAGCATAAGCCCGGGTGTGGGAAAGTAAAGGAATCCAAATGGTCAGGAAGATAAGGGAGATGGTTTGATGGGTAAATCCCAGAGGGATCCTCCGGATTATCCGGTAAGATTTATCTTCCGGAGAGTTTGATATCCGGGAGTGTCTGGAGGATTTCTCTAAATCCAGGAGTCGTAATGAACGCAGCCGGTGAGTCTTACTCAGATATCTTCAAAAACCCGACCCCTCTCGTATCCCCAGAAATAATAAGACACAAAATCTTATTCCAAGGTCCAGAGGAGTAGGGTTTGATCTAGACATAACCAGAGGGAAGTTGCCGCTTTCCCAATGACTTTTTGTACCGATTTGTATTTCATAATCACCTGTCTTTCCATTCAACCCCTTAAACAGGTTATCAGTTCGCTTTTTCGAGTCCTACCCAACATAGGGAAACTTGAGTAACCGATGATTACTTTTTAGTCAAGTATTTTTTACAAAAAAATTTAGAGTCAAAATGGCACTTATTATTTATAATAACTTCAAATTTTTCTGCCAATATGACCGTATTCTAAATTTGTTTAAGATTAGCCTAAGATTCTATAAAGTTTGGCGAATGGGAAGGAATCGGTTAAAGAGGAGAAAGAGCGCGTTATTTTCTTTGACATTCTTCCTGAGAGGTTTTAAGATCCTCTCAGATTTAAATCACCCGCTTTTAAGGATAAAACTCGTCAGGTATGTTGGCGAAACTCCCAACATCAGGTTAATTTAAGGAGGATTGCAATGAAAATAATCAATTATCAAACTTACGTAGTGGGAACTCCCTGGCGCAACTTAACGTATCTTGTAATCGAAACCGATGAAGGGATTCGGGGGGTTGGTGAGGCCCGGGTTTTAGGGAAAACCCATACGGTGCTTCAGTACTTGAAGGACGTCAAACGTCATTTTGTTGGACACGATGTTTATGACATTGAAGACCTTTACCGGAGATTTACGCTATTGGATTTTGGATCTCCAGGCGAAGTAGTTATGACAGGTCTGGCTTTAGTTGAAATGGCGTGTTGGGATTGTATCGGTAAAAAAGCAAATCTTCCGGTCTACAAATTACTGGGCGGCAAGGTTCGGACCAAGATTCCTGCCTATGCCAACGGATGGTATACCGTTGAGCGTACGCCGGAACAATTTGCCAAGGCAGCCGAAAAGGTGGTCAGTCGGGGTTATTTGGGCATGAAATTTGATCCCTTTGGGAATGGAGATATGGAATTAACCCGGAAGGAGTATTTTCGATCGATAGAGTTGATTGAAGCGGTTCATTCGGTGGCAGGAGATTACGTACAGATTTTTATAGAAATGCATGGTCGATTTTCTCCCCATCAGGCGATTGAGATCGCCAAAGAGATTGAACGATTTAACCCCGGCTGGATTGAAGAGCCCTGCCGCCCGGAGGATTTAGGGGCGTTGAAGGTGGTTGCCCAACATACCTCGATCCCCATCGCTACTGGCGAACGCTTGTACCATGCCGCTCAGTTCCGGGATCTTTTCCCCCTGCGCTGTGTAAATATCATTCAACCGGATATTAATCAGTGTGGGGGCCTTCTAGAGGTAAAGAAGATCGCTTCGACGGCCGAAACCTACTCTGTGATGGTTGCTCCCCATAATGTGGGAGGGATTATCTCGACGACGGCAGTCCTTCATCTGATGGCTGGATTACGCAATGGTAAAATCGTAGAACACTTCAATGACTTCGCCGATGTACAGGTCAAACAAGCCGGACGTCCTTATCCTGAAGTTATAGATGGGTACTTTAGCCTACCCGAAGGGCCCGGCTGGGGAGTTGAATTAAACTATGACTTTTTAGAATCCCATAAGCCTAAAGAAATAAATGGCGTTATCCAAGATCCGGGTTTAAATATGTTTGTGGATCCAGACTGGCATAAGCGAGCCCAGAATCAAAATACTGAATAACAACCCCTGAACCCCAAGCAATGAACAATGAATCGGTTCATTGTTCATTGTCTAAGGCAGATTATGATCTACGTCATTGCCACCATTCAATTACTCGAAGGAAAACGGGAGGCCTTCCTTGAAGAATTCCGTAAAATAGTTCCCCAAGTTAGAGCAGAAAAAGGGTGTTTGGAATATGGACCTACCATCGATGTGAAGACAACCATTGCTGCCCAAGGACCTATTCGGGATAACGTGGTAGTCATCATCGAAAAATGGGAAGATATTCCCTCCTTGCAAGCGCACCTCAACGCACCCCATGTACTGGAATATCGTGGGAAAGTTAAAGACTGGGTGGTCAGTTCCAGTCTGCAGATTCTCCAACCCGCCTAAAAAACGGTTTTGCAGAATTTTTAGATACCAAAAGAGATTTTATTGGACTTATTCTTCCAACAGAAGGGAGACAAAAAATGGGCTCACAAAGTATGGAAGATCTCAATCATTACTACGAAATTTTAGACTTAAAACCCGGAGCCTCTCCAGAAGAGGTGAAACAGGCTTACAAAGATCTGGTCAGCGTCTGGCATCCAGATCGTTTTCATCATAACCCTCGACTCCAACAAAAAGCCCAGGAAAAACTAAAAGAAATTAACCAGGCTTATGAAGAAATTGAAGCTTATCGAAGAAGCAAGCAAACTACGCCTTCTTCATTCTATAACCAACCTAAAGTTCGACTTCGGAGCAAGCCCACAGCCCTCTCCAACGACGAAATTGTCCAGATGATTGAGGAACGAGGTTTTAACCATCCCTACGATCTTTGGGAATATGATCTCGCCCATCGAGTAAGAGGAGATTTTCAACATGAATATGTGTCCTTGATTCTAAATGGCGACAAAGTGGTCGTAGATCGGGTTACGGGTCTTATGTGGCAACAATCAGGTTCCTCAAACTTATTAACCTGGGAGAAGGCCAGAGATTATATCGACCAACTGAATAAAAAGCCTTATGCAGGTTATTTAGATTGGCGTTTACCTACGGTGGAGGAGCTGGCTTCCCTGATGGAATTTGAAGAAAAGAACGTAAATCTCTACATAGATCCTGCATTC
Organism: bacterium; assembly: GCA_030550175.1. Taxonomy (GTDB): domain Bacteria; phylum Moduliflexota; class Moduliflexia; order Moduliflexales; family JAUQPW01; genus JAUQPW01. The sequence goes on along the minus strand of JAUQPW010000119.1, from coordinate 4,630 downwards.
GATCCGACACAAATCTGGTGCTGGAGTGCCGACTCCGTGAAGGGGGCTCCGGCTGCCTGGGGTGTTTACTTCGCCCTGGGTTTCGTGTCTAACGGTCTTCGGACTAATCCTCTCTACGTCCGTGCAGTTCGCTCACTGTAGCTCGGGAGGAAACAAAACTGAATGCGCAGTTTACTCAATTTTTTAGGTAATCTCAAATTAGACTGGAAAAGCTTCGGTTATGGTTTAATTTTGGGGATGATAATAGGGATTCTCCTTTTCACCGGGTCTTCCAATCGTTATGAGATCAGTAATTCTTCTCGACAAGTGATTAAGTTTGATAAGTTAACGGGAAATGCCTGGGTGCTCAGTGGAAATACCTGGAAAAAAATCCGGCATGAGGAGTAAGTCTTTCAGGAATTTTCTACTACTCCCCGGCTAATCGGTAAATACCACCTCAGCCGTTCCGAACAAACCGAAATCTCCGACTACCCGATCCCCGGGTTTTATCCTGGCAGGTCGGACGCAGGTTCCTGTAGTAACGATCTGACCGGCTTTGAGTTCCTCACCCCAACTTATAAGCTCATTGGCCAGGCAGGTCAGGGCAATTCGGGGATCGCCCAAAACAGTGGCCCCGGATCCTCCGTCGATACGCAGGTCATTCAGGATGAGTGAAACGGGATGGGCCGAAAGATCCACACTTCGCCAATCGGTATACGATGGTTAATGGCATCCACCAAAATGCTAATTCCTAAGGTGTGTGACAGGAGAATAAATTCCTGGCGACGATGGTCGCACCGGTGTCCTACGCGGGTTAGAAATTGAATGGCATAGGACCATTCTTCTTTGGTGAGCTCCACTCACGGATAAAATTGTGCAGATTTCGAATAAGGCTGTTCATGATTTGCTGAAGACGTGGGTTATCAGTCTTGATTTGTTGGAGTACAGCCTTGGTTACATTATCTTCTGTTAAATTACGCATGCTTCTTACATTTCCCCCTAAAGTCGAAGCCCGCCGGGCTTGTGTGGATTTTGGTCCCGGTAAAGACTTCGATGGCTTAAAATCCTGGATCCATTGGGTTAAAACCACTTTTATACTTCTTAAAAAGAGCCATGAATAGAAAGTTCTGCAGCATCGGAGGCCAGGTAGAGGATTCCCTGGGCGATATCCTCTGGAGTTCCTAAACGGCCCAGGGGATAGAGAGGGATCAATTTCTCTTTAATTTCCTCCCAGGTCTGACCCAGTTTGACCCGCGTTCGGGCCACATCTGTTTCGACCAGACTGGGTAGGACGGCATTGACCCGGATCCGGTATCGGGCAAAGTCTACCGCCATGGTCTCTGTTAAGGTGATAACGGCGGCCTTGGCTGCAGAATACGAAGGAGCATCCGGCAGTCCTCCTCGGAGACCTGCCACAGATGATACGTTGACAATGCCTCCACCACCCTGTTTTAAAGTCAAGAAAACTCCCTTCACGTTAATATCCATGATACGATCCCAGTTTTCCAGCGTAGATTCCATCATCTTGGTCCGATCGACCGCTCCGGCATTGTTAATCAGAATATCCAGTTTCCCCCAGCGGGCAACAGTTTCCCAGACCATCCGTTGGGTGTCTTCTTCCCGGGTGACGTCTTCCGGAATGGCGATGGCTTCCCCTCCTTTTGAGATAATCGCCATTACCGCTTCCTCTAGCTTCTCTTTACAACGCAGCTACTTTAGCTCCCTCCTGGGCAAACAGTTCTGCGGTAGCCCTTCCGATTCCGGTACCTCCTCCGGTGATTAAGGCCACTTTATTTACCAACCTCATGAATCCCTCCGTTTCAAGAAAATAACTACCCAAATTTGTAACGTCCCCTCCCGGCCCTCCCCGTGGACGAGGGGGGAGTTCTGTTTCCAGAAAATAATTACCCAAAGGTATAACTGCTACTCTTTACTCTCGTCACAAGCGAATGGAGAACAGTAAATAATGACCGGAGGGAACCGTTTGTTAATTACCTTTGCTCTTTACCCTCGTCTGTCGCATACCAGTATTTACCACTCATAACGACCGTCCACCATTGTTCCATATCCTTTTCACTCATCTTCTTCCAATCAGGTACCTTCTGGACTAGGGCCGTGCCCAGGGTTTGTCCCAGGGTAACCAGTTTGTTACCTGCTGCACTTTGCTCACTATCCCATCGGCTAAGAGCCGTACCTAAAGAGTTGTGGGTAGTTAATGAATCAGCCAGTGTAATGGCATTAGTTATTGCTTTAACGACCCCACCTACATGCCGGAAGGCAATAGGGGTCTGGGTTCCTGACGGCTTGCAATGGCAAAGAAGCCTTTGCTCCAGTCTACATAAGGATCTGGACCTGAGGGCATAATCTCAAAATGGTATTTATAGTTGAATGCCTGGTTGGATCCAAGGCCCAGGAGACAGGGAAACACCATCTGATGCTCCATCACAATGGGCATGGCAGCCGCAATAAGGGGGGTTCCATAGGGAGAAACCACAAAATCGACCTTATCCACCGTAATGAGTTTGGTATAAATGGCAGGAACATCGGCGGGTTTAGAATGATCATCGTAATATACCAACTCTACAGGTCTTCCCAGGAATCCTCCCTTTGCATTGATATCTTCGGCCCATATTTTCATGGCCAGTACTGCCGCTTTTCCGGCCGAAGCTAACGATCCTGAAAGCCCCATGCTAAAGCCGATTTTAATAGGTTTCGGTTGGGCCATGGAAGAGGAAATATGGACCTAGACAAGAACCAGGATTCCTGCCCATAGTCCAAGCAAAATGCGCTTTGATAACGACAACTTCTCCTTCCAAATCATAAATTTCTCCTCAGATTTGTTAAAGCTTCATCTTGACGCCTATTCTATTATAGAGAGCTGTCAATAAAAAGTTCTAAAGGTTGGAAACTTATCTATGGCAGGCGGGATGCCCAAGCTCCAGATCCCTTCATCTAACTCCGATATGTATGAGCAGATTTCCATATCGATCTACCTCGCCCCTACAGTCTGGAGGGATAGCAATGGTGGCATGGGCTTCCAGGATAATAGCCGGCCCCTGGATTTGATTTCCCGGGTTTAGTCGGTCTCTATGATAAAACGAGGTAAGTAAGGGTATACAACCCCGAGTTTCTCCTGGAGCTTGAAAATAAACTTCCTTTTTCTTTAGTAAGGCTTGGGAGGGATCAGAGTTTGAAAGATTTCTGGATGGGATTTGCGGTTTTTCTGTAATATAGCGGGCGCGGATGCGGATATTGACAATCTCCGTTTTTTCGGCCGGATTGCAGTGGCCGTAGAGGATTTCATGGTAACTATGGAATTTTTTCACGTAATCTTTCTCCGTTTCCCGGGAGATGGGAATGGAAATTTCATAGGATTGACCCACGTAGCGCATATCCAAAAATTTTTCCAGCAGAATATCCTTTTGAGGAATCCCATCCCGGACTAAATCTGCTATTGCTTGACAGGCCAGTTGATCAAAGGGCATTTCGAGTCCTCCTTCCAGGGCCGCTTCGCTATCCATCATAACGGTTCGTGAGTAATCCTTAACAACATCCGCAAGGACCATACCCAGCGCTGAAAGAACTCCCGGATTAAGCGGAACCAGAACTTTAGGAATGGCAAGGTCTCTGGCCAGATCACAGGCATGGAGAGAGCCGGCTCCTCCAAAGGAAACCAGGACAAAATCCCGAGGATCATAGCCCTTTTCCACGGAGATGACCTTGATGGCCCTTCCCATATTGGAATTGGCTACGGTTAAGATACCTTGAGCCAGGGTGATTTCGTCCATCCGGTTAGCCCGGGCCATTTTTGAAAAAACCTCCCGGGTCTTTTCTAAATCCAATTTCATTTTTCCTCCCAGGAAATAATCGGGATCCAATTTTCCCAACAGGAGGTTGGCATCGGTCACCGTGATTTGATCTCCTTTGCCATAACAAACCGGACCCGGGTCGGCTCCGGCGCTTTCGGGACCAACCCGCAAAGCACCCCCTTCATCGAAGTAAGCCAGAGAACCTCCTCCGGCTCCCACCGAATGGATAGCCAGGATCGGAACACGGATAGGATATCCGGAGATGGAAGCTTCAGAAGTAATCTTTAATTCTCCAGGGCAAAGGGAGACGTCGGTAGAGGTTCCGCCCATGTCAAAGGTGATAATATGGGAATATCCGGCCAGATCGGCCATATATTTCGCACCTACCACGCCTCCGGCCGGTCCAGAAAACACGGTATGTACCGAGATTTCTTTGGCCATTTGAGAGGAAATAGTCCCGCCGTTAGATTGCATAATTTTAAATTCCCGGCAGGGAATCTTTGTTTCTAAACCGGATAAGTAACGATGCATCAGAGGAGAAACATAGGCATTAACCGTGGTGGTACTCATCCGCTCATACTCTCGGAACTCTGGAAGGATTTGATGGGAGGCCGAGACAAAAAATCCCTCCTGTTTTAAAGCCTCTAGAATATTTTGTTCATGGGCAGGATAGAGGAATGAAAAAAGCAAACATACCGAAACCGATTCGACTTTGTTTGCCTTCAATTGCCGAATAATTTCAGGAAGTTCCTGAAGATTGAGGGGAGAAATAACCTCTCCATCACTATTAACCCGTTCGGAAATTCCAAACCGTAAAGAAGTAGGCACCAAAGGCTTTGGTC
>JAUQPW010000118.1 GCA_030550175.1 bacterium | reverse complement strand
CTGGATTATAAGAGTGATGCTCTGGTGGCCCATGAACTGGCCCATCAGTGGTTTGGGGATCTGCTAACCACTAAAAGCTGGGAGCATCTCTGGCTAAATGAAGGATTTGCTTCTTATTTTGATCCCCTCTACTACGAGTACAAATGGGGTGTGGAGGAGTTCCATTATCGGATGATGGAAGAAGCAGAGGGGTATTTCAAGGAAACCGAGAAGTACAAACGACCCATTGTAACGAACTTATACACGGACCATGAAGACATGTTCGACGCACATTCGTATAACAAAGCTGCCTGGGTTTTACATATGCTTCGATATGTTCTCTCCGATGAGCTATTCTGGAAGGTAATTCCGGCTTATGTACGAAAATTTGCCGGAAAAAATGTGGAAACCAACGATCTCAAAGTGGTGATTGAAGAGACAACTGGAATGAGCCTGGAATGGTTTTTCAAGCAATGGTTTTATAAAGCAGGCCATCCGGAATTCGAGGTTAAATGGAGCTGGGAACCTTCTTCGGAGAGTCTAGAGTCGGAAAAAGGGAAAGATTTAGATTATCGGACATCCGATACCGGGCTTCAGGCAGGGGGTATGGTCGTTTTGAATGTAAAACAGACTCAAAAAACAGATGAACAGGTTCCGGTTTTCCGAATGCCTGTCGAAATCGAAATCACCACCAGGGAAGGAAGCCGGACCCACAAAATAACCGTTGAAAAAGCCGAACAAACCTTTTTCTTTCCTGTTGATTCCAAACCGCTTATGGTACTCTTCGACCCCGGTAACTGGATTCTAAAAACCCTTAAATTCGATAAACCCAAGGAAGAATGGATTTATCAGGTTAAACACGCCAGGACCATTTCCGGAAGGATCCAGGCCTGTGAAGGATTAGGGAAGGTTATAGGTCATTCCGCGGTGGTTACCTCCTTGAAAGAGACCCTGTTGGGAGATAAGTTTTATGGAGTTCGACGTGCGGCCGCCAAAGCTTTGGGTGAAATCGGAACCGAAGAAGCTTTAACTGCCTTACTGGAAGGCCTTAAAGATCCGGATTCCCGAGTTCGAAGGGGGGTTGTAGACGCTTTGGGAAATTTCAAAAAGGAATCGGTAACGGCCGTTTTAAAGGAAGTTTTTACCAAAGATGAAAGTTATTTTACCGTAGGCGGAACCTTAGAAGCAGCCGCTAAAACAAAATTGACCGGAGTTTATGACTTTATCCTGGAAGGATTAAAACAGGATTCTTGGGCAGAAGTTATTCGCTCCTCGGTATTCAATGCCTTGGGAGAACTCAAAGATCCCAGGGGAATCGAAGTTGCCATGAAATATACCGCCTATGGTCAACCCTATCAGGTTCGAATGGCTGCGGCGAAAGCTCTGGGGAAGTTAGGCGATAGCCTGGAAGATAAAAAGGAGATAATCCGTGAGCATTTAGTACCTCTCCTTAAAGATCCCCATCATCGGGTACGTCGGGCGGTTATTGACGCCCTGGCTACCCTGGGAGATCGCAAAGCCATTCCAGAACTGGAGAAGCTGGCCGAGAGCGAACCCCTGAGTTTAATCCGGCGTGCAGCCCAGAAAGCCATTAAAGCTATTCAGGAGAAAGCCGGAGAAAAATCTCCCAAGGTAGAATTCCAGAAGGAGTTGGAATCCCTCAGAGATGAAAATAAAGAGATGAAGAAGAAATTAGAGGAGTTAACGGCTAAAGTCGCTGCCCTTATCGAGACAAAAGGTGAAAAGTAAACCTCCTGAGGATTTTTCCGACCCATGGAGATTTCAAGACTATTCAAAGGACCAACAAAATTCTTAAAGATAGCCTGAACATGAGCCACTTTCTTTTGTCTTTAATTCTTCATCTTTCCGCCTTCACTCTTCCTCGCCCGACGTTTTACGTTCGTCGCTTCCCCTGGCTCTTTTTATCCCTTATCTGTCTATCCGGGTGTACCCACCGGTTTGATCGTTCAGATATTGAACAGCTCAAATATCTGTTGGTCAGCCTTGAACAAGGAGGTGGAGGGGTTCCTGTATCCCCCCATCTTGTCCTGACCACAGCCCATCTCATTTGGAAACCTCCAGGAAAAACGGAGCAAACGCTTTATATTTATATGCCACCGGATTTCACCCACCATACTATCAAAGGACAGGTGGTTTTTATTCGCCGGGAGAAGGATCTCTGTTTGATTAAAACAGACTATACGTTCTCAAATTATGCCCGCCTGGCAAAAAAGGTTAACTTTTTTGAAGATGTCATTCTGGTCTCCAACTTCCTCTCCGCCGATGCAAGTCTGTTCGCCGATCGAGATTACTATGGCTATAGCCCCTCCATCCAAATCGGTCAATTCATCGATGAAAAGATGGTAAGAGGAACCAGATTGCTTCAATTTAATGGAGGGACCGTTTTTGGAGATAGCGGCTCCCCCCTCTTCAATAAGAAAAAAGAATTAGTAGGTATTGTGAGCCGGGTCGGTCTTTCTCAACCAGGTTATGGGCGGTCTGCCTCGGTCATCACGCATTACGGACTTGCCATTCACCTGGAAGAGATCCGACAGTTTTTAAAAGAGGGCCAACTATGAATTAAATTTCATTCCCCCACTTAAGGTTTTTTACCCTCTGTTTGTTTTAGATCCTCTTTGGAAGAACTCGTTGTTTCTTCTTCACTTAAAATGACTCCTAAAGCTTTCAATCTCTCTTCCAAACTACGTTGGGTAGTTGAAAGTTTTTTCAATACTTCACGAATTAAAGCATATTCTGAATTGGTGGAATGAGATGCATCCGGCACTTCCCTCACCTCCTGAGTCATGGGATTTGGTTCTATTTTAAAGATTTTTATTGTCTCCTCTATAGAACCTGGGGGTTCCTTTTTCAAAAGGTATGTTATTAAGTCCAAGCATATTTAATGCCAGTTTTAACAATTCTCATAAAAACCCCAAAAATCCTGTTGCTTTTTTTCTTTACCCATGTCAGTTTTACATAGACGGTTTTTACAGAGAATTAATAATATTCTTTCATAGAATCAGGATTTAATCTAAGCCCAAGAGCATAGCGTGTGCGGAGTTTTAAAAAGTTATTTTAAATCTCTGGATACGTGGCGCTTCGATAATCTATAGACTATAAATGACAAAACCGGATATTTCGAACTCTATGACCCCTTCTTTAGGGGATCTACCTTCCGAGGAGTTCCGTCGATTTGCCCATCAACTGGTAGACCGGGTAGCCGATTATCTGGAGCAGATCGAGAAGTACCCGGTACTTCCAGATGTAGCCCCGGGGGATATTCGTACCCAATTACCGTCCTTACCGCCTACCTTGGGTGAATCCATGGAAACGATTCTGGCGGATGTGGATAGGATTATTCTTCCCGGCATGACCCATTGGAATCACCCTAATTTCTTTGCCTATTTTTCCATCACCGGCAGTGGACCGGGTATTCTTGGGGAGTTACTCAGTGCTGCTTTTAATATCAACGGCATGTTATGGAAGACCTGTCCATCGGCCACAGAACTTGAGCAGGTAACCCTGGACTGGTTACGGCAAATGCTCGGTTTACCCAAGGAGTTCTGGGGAATTATTTACGATACAGCATCTATCAGCACCCTTCACGCCATAGCCGCCGCACGGGAGCAGTTGATGGATTTACAAATTCGTGAGCAAGGACTGGCAGGTCGCGCCGAAGTACCCCGGTTAAGGCTTTATACTTCAGAACAGGCCCATTCCTCTGTGGATAAGGCTGCTATCACCCTGGGTATAGGTCTGGCCGGCGTCCGAAAGATTCCCGTGGACGAAGGGTTTCGGATGCAACCGAAGGCTCTGGCTCAGGCCATTGCCGAGGATCGACGTCAAGGCTGGAGGCCCTTTTGTGTAGTCGCGACGGTGGGTACAACTTCAACTACCAGTATAGACCCCGTTCCTGAAATTGCAGAAATTTGCGAACGGGAAGGGCTATGGTTGCACGTGGATGGAGCCTATGGGGGGATGGCAGCAGTGGTACCGGAAATGCGCCATGTCCTTGCGGGTTGCGATCGGGCGGACTCCATGGTAACAAATCCCCACAAATGGCTGTTTGTGCCTGTAGACCTCAGCGCCTTCTATACCCGTAAACCGGAGATATTGCGGCGAGCCTTCAGTCTGGTTCCGGAATACCTTCGTACTTCTCAGGACCATCAGGTAGAGAACCTTATGGACTATGGGGTTCAGTTGGGCCGACGTTTCCGAGCCTTAAAACTGTGGTTTGTGCTCAGGTATTTCGGATGGGAAGGAATAGCTGCCCGAATCCGTAAACATATCCAACTGGCTCAAGATTTTGCCGCATGGATCGATGCCGACCCAAACTTCGAGCGTATGGCACCCACTCCTTTCAGCACCATCTGCTTCCGGGCTCACCCACCCCATATGGATGAGGAAGAAGCCTTAAACCACTTAAATGAGCGCCTGTTGGAAGCTATTAACGGAACCCATGAAGTGTTTTTGTCCCACACCAGGTTACACAACCGGTACGTCCTGCGCCTGGCCATCGGTAACTTACGTACCGAAGAAAAACATGTCCGTCGAGCCTGGGTGATTATCCGGGAAAAACTTAAAGAGGTAATTCCGGGTATTAGGTGATAAGGAAAAGACGTATGGGACCTGTCACCTAAGACTCGGGACTGTTTTGGTTGGATGTATAGCCAACAACTTCTCGATCATTTTGAAAATCCGAGAAATGTGGGTGAAATCAAAGATGCAGACGGCAAGGGAAGGGTCACCAATCCTGCCTGTGGGGATATCATGAGTTTACAGATCCGGATAAAAGGAGATAAGATTTACGAGGCAAAATTTAAAACCTATGGGTGTCCGGCGGCCATAGCCAGCGGGTCAGTGGTTACAGAAATGCTGATAGGAAAAACCCTTGAAGAAGCCCTTAAAATCTCGTACAAAGATGTTGAAAAAGCTCTTGGAGGACTTGAACCGACGACCGTTCATGGTTCTATTTTGGCAGTGGATGCCGTTCAGACGGCTATTCAAGATTATAAGACAAAGAAACAGGCATAGAACGGTATAAATCAATCAAAGAAACTTCTGGCTTTTGGGGGTGTGGGGTTAATTTAATTATTTCTGAAAGAACGGGAGGGAAGGAAACCCTCCGGAGATTCTGTGGAGAGCTCCTTCATTCTCCCATTCTTTCCTTCCTTTCCATTTTTCTAACTTTCCAGAACTCTTTTAATTTCCTCTTCAGCCCAGGCTATGGCCGTTTTAATGGGGGTTCCGTTTACAACTTTAGCAACCATATTCGGCAAGATGTATAAATTATCGATCCGTTGGATATAGGGATTGGGTGGAGAAGGCCAGCCCTGGGAGTGAGCAAATCTGGCTTCCCCCGGTAGAATTTTAAACTTTGGATTCTCCATCCACAGGGGATGATTCTCATAGACTTTGAAAACCCCCTGACTGAATCCCTCCCCGGCTATCATTAACTCCACATAGTTTTCGGGCTCTATCAAGTATTGAAGGAAGGTTTTTGCCAGCTCTTGATTTTTTGAAAACCTCCAAATTCCCAGCTCATGGATGGGAAGTGCTACAAATCTTCCGGCAGGTCCTTTGGGAGTCGAGTGAATGCCGATTTTGTTGGCAATATCCATTTTCTTATCAACGGCGGATAAATAGGCACTGATGGGATTGTGGATCCAGCATCCCTTCCCGGATATGAGAAACCGATTGTTACCTGCATCATCCCAGGAGAGGACTTCTGGATCCATAGCTTCTTCATACAAACTCTTATAATACTCCAGAGTTGTAACCGTTTCAGGAGAATTTAAAGCGATGGTTTTTCCGTCTGCTTCCAGAACCTTCCCCCCAAATCCCCAGAGAACTGCCCAGAAAGTGTTATAAGCGTCGGTACACTGGCTGATAGGAATTCCCACCGGATGCCCTTGTTTCTTCAAAATCCGCCCGGCATTTAAAAGATCTTCCCAACTATCGGGAGCCTGAAGTCCCGCCTGTCCGAACAGGTCCTCCCGGTATAATCCTGGAAAGGCAAACCAATACCAGGGAACTGCTTTCCATGAGTCCTTTACAAAAGCCCCCTCTTTAGCAAAGGGATAAAACCCGCCTTGTTTTTCCCCCAGCTCCACGACGATATCATCCACATCTATTAAATGTTCGTGATAAAGCCAGGGAGATCCTTCGGCCATCCAAACGATATCATGCCCGGCCTGGGCATGAATCTCCGAGGCTAATTTAGCCGGAATTTGCAGATGGGGCATATGGTCCACTCGAACCACGATTCCTGCTTCTCTGGCAAATCTAGCAGCTACTTCCTTCAATTTTTCATCAAAGGCCGGAACAAAATGATTCCAGCTCAGCATGGTCAGCTCGGGAGTTGCTGCTGTAACCCGGGCAGGCCGAAAAATGGCAAAACTGGATAACCCTGCCAGGGTGCCGGCCACCCTTTTAATAAATTGGCGACGGTTTATAAGTAAACGTTCCATAGTTTAAAAGCCTCCTTTAAATCCTATGCCATACCTACCTTATAAAGAAATGAATAAAAGTTTAACTATATTAGCAAAAGACCCGGAAGGCTTCAAGTAAATTCTTTTCTCAAGCTTAACTCTTTAGACTGGAGTATCCCCTTATTAGCCTTGACGGAATCCCAGGGTATGATGTAAATAAAAACATACCGGGTTGCATTTGTTTGAATGAAAACAGAAGATTTATTGAGTTAAATTTTTTAAACCACCATGACGTCTAATAAAACAAAGCCTGTAGTTGCCATCATCGGACGGCCTAATGTGGGGAAATCCACCTTATTTAACCGACTTATCGGAAAACGAACGGCGATTATTGAAAATGTGCCGGGAGTTACCCGAGATCGGATTTATGGAGAATGTGAATGGGTGGGTCACCGGTTTGATGTGGTCGATACAGGCGGACTGGAACCAGAATCCAAGGATAAAATGCTTTCTCTGATGCGTCGGCAAACTCAGATAGCCTTGGAGGAAGCCGACGCCATTGTTTTTCTGATGGACGGAAAAGAAGGGCTGGTTCCTTCAGATCATGATGTAGTTCAGATTCTCAGGAAAGTTAATAAACCGGTCTTTTATGTAGTAAACAAAATCGATAGTCCCAAACATGAAGATAAAGTTTTGGAGTTTTATAAGCTAGGAGTTAACAAAATTTATCCTATCTCGGCAGAGCATGGTTACCGACTGGATGAACTTCTAGACGATATCTGCCGACAACTTTCTTTTCAGGATAACCTTCCGGAAGAGGCGGAAGCAGAATCCATTAAAGTAGCCGTTGTTGGAAGACCAAACGTGGGAAAATCTTCTCTGGTAAACTGTTTGTTAGGAAAAGAGCGGGTTTTGGTAAATGAAGAACCGGGTACCACCCGGGATTCCATCGATACCCCGATTATCATTAACGGACGAAAATATATTTTGATTGATACTGCCGGAATTCGACGGAAAAGTCGTATAGATCAGGCCGTTGAACGGTATAGTGTAGTCCGTGCCATTCGAAGTCTGGAGCGAAGCGATATTGCTTTGATGATGATTGATGCCGTAGAAGGGGTTACGGACCAAGATGTGCGTATTGCCGGGCGCATCCATGAGGCCGGTCGGGGATGTATCCTGGTGGTCAATAAATGGGATCTGGTTGAAAAAGATCATCCTTCAACCCAACCCTATATAGAAAAGATCCGACAACGGTTTAAGTATCTCGATTATGCCCCTATTCTCTTCGTTTCAGCTTTAACAGGGAAGGGGGTCTCTAAAATCATAGAATGGGTAGATCGGGTTTTTGCCGAGTATACCAAAAAAGTTTCTACTTCTGAGTTAAATAAAATTTTAGAGTCAGCGGTTAAAAACTTTCAACCGCCATCCTTTCAGGGGCGATATGTGAAGCTTTTTTATATCACCCAGGTTAACATCAAACCCCCTACCTTTATTATATTTTGTAATTATCCCCAGGGAATTCATTTTTCTTATAAGCGGTATTTGGAGAACCAGATTCGGGAGCATCTGGGTTTTGAAGGTACCCCGATTCGGCTTATTTTTCGAGGGAGACGAGAATAAGGAAGGACGTGGAGATATAAAGATGCGGTGATATGGGAAATCTCCCTATCACCGCGTCTTTATGTCTCCGGGTCCAATGAAGTGAACAGTTTTATGATAAAAGTACTCGTTAGCGATGGACTCTCACCCGAGGGAGTTGAAATTCTTCATAAAGAAGGTATTGTGACCGATGTTCATACCACTATGTCTCGAGATGAGCTGATTTCCTGTATCCATGAGTATGAGGGGCTTATCGTACGGAGTGCGACCAAAGTGGATGCCGACGTCATTGAAGCCGGAAAACGCCTGCGGGTCATTGGTCGGGCAGGAACTGGATTGGATAATATTGATTTATCGGCAGCCAGTAAGAGAGGTATCGTGGTAATGAATACGCCTGGAGCCAATACCATCACTACAGCCGAGCATGCCCTTTCCATGATGCTGGCTCTTTCTCGAAATATCCCCCAGGCTAATGCCTCCATGAAACAGCATAAGTGGGAACGGAAAAAATTCGAAGGAGTAGAACTCTCCGGAAAAACATTGGGTATTATCGGAATGGGCCGTGTCGGTTCAGAGGTTGCTAAACGGGCCATGAAAGGTTTTAATATGCGGGTCATTGCCTATGATCCCTATATTTCCACAGAGCTTGCAGCTAAAATGGAGATAGAGTTGGTGGAATTGGATCGGCTATTCCGGGAATCGGATTATATTTCTCTCCATGCTGCTTTGACTCCGGATACCCGACACCTTTTAAACGCAAAAACCCTGGCTCAAGTAAAAAAAGGCGTTCGAATTATTAACTGCGCACGGGGAGAGATGATCGATGAGCAAGCACTCTATGAAGCCATTCAATCGGGCCATGTGGCCGGCGCGGCTCTGGATGTTTTCGAGGAGGAGCCTCCACCACCCCATTCTCCGCTTATTGCATTGGAGAATGTCATCTGTACACCCCACCTGGGAGCTTCCACTAAAGAAGCTCAAATCAATGTTTCCATCGCCATTGCCGAACAGTTCGTTAAGTTTTTGAAACAGGGGATTCCTTTCAGCGCCGCGAATTTTCCTTTCATTCCCCCGGAATCGGCCAGTTACTTACTTCCTTTCCTGTCTTTGAGCGAAAAACTGGGAAGCTTTGTCTCCCAGTGGTCCGAAGGACATATGGAAGAAGTCCAGATTCAGCTTACCGGTGAGATTTTAAAACATGAAACCTCTTCTATCCCGGTAGCCGTTTTGAAGGGATTGTTAGATCCTATCACCTCTTCCAACGTAAATTTTGTCAACGCACCCATCATCGCAAAAGAACGTGGTATTCACGTAGTAGAATCCAAGATCTCCAGCAGCGAAGATTATGCCAGCTTAATCACGGTAACCCTTAAAACCGATAAGAAAACTTACTCGGTCGCTGGAACCATTCTCGGAAAAAAGGAATTGAAACTGGTCCGGGTCGATCATCTCCATGTGGAAGCAGACCTCCAGGGATACATGTTGATCCATGTCAACAAAGATATACCCGGCATGATCGGTAAAATTGGAACTATCCTCGGAGATGCCGGAATCAATATTGCGGGAATGCAGTTAGGAAGGGAGAAACCAGGTGGAACGGCCATCAGTATCCTCACGGTGGACGATTATGTTCCAGAAGAAGTACTGGCCAGACTTCGACAAATCCCGGAGATGCAGGTGGTTAAGTTGATTAAGATTTAAAAATAGCTTTTTTTAATTCTTTTATAAAAAAGAGAGAGAAGGAGGTTGTAGAGAACATTTTTACTTTTTCCTCCCTTCCTTTCCCACGGGTTCTAAATAGGCCTATAAAAAGAAGTTGGAAGTAGGACCCTTAAGCCATCGGATTAAATTCCTGATGGCTTTTGTTTTTATTTTAAACATTTTTCTTGACACGTCTCCAACTATTACGTAACCTACCTTATCGTCGGTGGGGTAAAGTGAAGTAAAGTGTGGTAAAGTGTCGTGGAAAGGAAGATAGGGAAGGGTAATGTATGTTCCGAGGTCGATACGATCATACACTAGATCCAAAAGGGCGGTTCAACCTTCCTGCCAAATACCGCGAGATACTGGCTGAAAAGTACAACGACCAACTTTACCTGGTGAGCCTGGCCGATGGACAAAATCTCCGAATCTATCCCCTCAAAGAGTGGGAAGAAGTGGAAGCTAAGATTGCACAGCTTCCCTCCATGGATCAACATATCGATAGTTTTATGCTCCAGGTTTCCTATTACAGTTGCGAATGTACTCTGGATAAAGCAGGCCGGGTTCTGATTCCTCAAACCTTAAGGGATCATGTAGGTTTGACCCGGGATATAACCTTGATTGGAAAATTGAAATTTATTGAGGTCTGGGATAAAAATAAACTTATAAGTAAATTAGAAGAGACGAAACATCATACAGAAGAATTTAGATCCTATTTAGCCGGAATCGGGATATGATAGAACCCGGGAGTTAGAGGTCAGAACAGGCTGGCTTCGGACTCCCAACTTCTGAAAAATGATCCATGTTCCCGTGCTTCTCAAAGAGGTCCTCAGGGAGCTGAAGGCTGAGGAGCCGGGTTTTTATTTGGATTGTACGGTGGGCGTAGGAGGGCATGCGGAAGCGATCCTTAAACAGAACCCCGGTAATCGGGTTATAGGAATTGATCGGGATGAGGAAGCTTTACAACTGGCTAAAGAGAGGTTGGCACCCTTTGGAGAACGGGTTCAACTTTACCATGGAAATTATAAAGACGTGGAGGAAATTTTAGAATCGGCAAGGGCAGTATTTCTTCGCTCCGGAGAAGAAGAGATGAAGTCAAACCGAGCTTATTTGAAAGGGGCCTTGTTCGATCTAGGAGTTTCCTCTCTTCAGCTAGATCGTGCCGAGCGCGGTTTTAGCTTCCAAAAAGATGCTTTTTTAGATATGCGGATGGATCAAACCCAAAAACTTACCGCTTTCGATGTGGTTAACAAAGCGTCTCAAGAAGAGCTCCAGGAGATTTTTTCTAAATGGGGAGAGGAGCGCTGGGCCCGATCCATCAGCCGAAAAATTGTAGAGGAACGAAAAGCTGGAGAGATTCGAACGACGGGTCAACTTGCACAAATCGTGCAAGCTGCAATACCTAAACGGTTCCAATCCAAAGGAATTCATCCAGCCACAAAAGTCTTTCAAGCCTTGAGAATTAAGGTTAACCAGGAACTAGATTTTTTAAAAGAATCCTTAGAACGAGTTGTTTCATTTCTGAAAACAGGAGGAAGACTTTGTGTCATATCGTTTCACTCCCTGGAGGACCGAATAGTTAAAGACACTTTTTTGAATCTGGCGAAGGGATGCCAGTGTCCACCCTGGTTTCCAACCTGCGTGTGTGGACGAAAACCTGTCATACGTATTGTACACAAACGTCCTCTAACACCTTCGGAAGAGGAGCAGAAAGAGAATCCTCGTTCCAGAAGTGCTAAATTGAGGGTAGCGGAGAAGATAAGTACCTAGCAAGTAGGGGGTTGGAAGCAACGGCTACCTCCAACCTGTTACCTGTTAGATTAAGCCGGTCTGGAGATGACACTGGTTTTTGCATGGAGTTGCTTAAAAGATCCAAAATCAAGGGCCACTGTCCTACTCCTCCTTGGTGGTTCATGATTTTTGGCTGCAAACAAATCACAAGTAAGGCTTTGAACTCTTGCTTTTTACCTGTGCTGCTAAATGATCCTGGAGCTTCTTCCATGCAAGATCAGTGTCATCTTTAGACCGGCTTAGTCCATAAGAAGACCCTTCTGTGGGAAATTCCCTTTATAAGACAACCGGGAAGGATCAGATAAGAAATGATAAATCAGATAGTCAAATAGTCCCGGTGGATAAAAGGATTAATCCCCTCAGGTTAAGATGGACAGGAAAAAAGGAGCCTATAGCTTCCGGCGATTTCTCCCTTACAGTATTTGGGGTCTGTTGCTGTTAGGTGCCCTCCTATTGTATGTGGAACAGCAGATTCGCTTAAATACTTTGAATTACGAGATTATTGCCTTAAAAGAAAAAAAACGAAAACTCGAAGAGGAAAAAAAGGCTTATGAGCTTGAGTTGAACAGTTTAAAAATACTAACGGCCATCGAATCTAAAGCCCGGCAACAAGGTTTGGTCCTTCCCAAAAAAGGACAGATTCAATTTGTAGACATAAAAAATACGGTAAACCATGAATCATCATCAGAAAATGGAGAATAAGCGGGAAACAGAAAATAAAACGGGTAACGTCCGAACGGGGACCGAGTTGGCAGATGTCCGGAAACGTATTTTATTGCTCATGGGTGTCACATTTCTCTGCATAGGAGTTATTGCTTACCGGTTGATTCAGGTACAGGTTATAGATCGAGAGTGGTATCAACAGCGAGGGATCAAACAATCCAAAGGCCGAATCCGGTTATTACCGGTAAGAGGTAAAATAATGGATCGGAAGGGGAATATTCTTGCGGTAAGTTTAAATACGACCTCGGTTATTCTGAAACAATCGAACTCTACCGGCAACTCGGTACCAACTGCTACAGGCTCTTCAGAAGGAGAATCGATCCAGTATATTAAGCGAAAGTTATCCCCGGAGGAATTTGAAGCCTGTTGTGAAGAAAAGACAGGTTCTGGAGACAAAAGGAAGCCCTCGGGAGAAAATATTGTTCTGGTTCCGGACACGAGGCGATTTTATTCCCAGAAAAATTTAGCTTCCCATGTTTTAGGATTTGTAGGCTGGGATGTAAACGGCTATGATAATAAAGGGTTGGAAGGAATCGAGTTTTTTTACGATTCTTACTTGAGGGGAAAAACTAAATGGCGATCCATTCAAACAGATGCCCGGAGAAATTCACTTCGTAGTTGGGAACTTACCGCCTCCAACTCGGGCAATCATGTGATCCTGACCCTGGATAAAAACATCCAGCACATGGTTGAAAGCGAGTTAGAAAAGGTTTTTGTCGAAACAAATGCCAAGGGGGGAACGATTATTGTCGTGAATCCCCACACCGGGGAAATCCTGGCTATGGTAAATAGACCGGACTTTAACCCTAATAGTTTTCAGAATTATGGACAGGACCGGTATCGAAACCGGGCCGTTACCTGGGATTATGAGCCCGGATCCACCTTCAAAATTGTTCAGACCGCCGGGGTTTTAGAAGAGAAGCTGGCCCGACCTGAGGATATTTTTGATGGGCAGAGGGGAGCAATGAATTTAGGTGGGCGTATTTTCAGAGATTGGAGGGCATTCGGTTATCTGACATTGGAAGATATTCTGGTCCATTCCAGTAACATCGGAGCCATCAAATTGGGTCGATTGCTGGGAGAAGAACGCTTTTACCGGTATATCAAGGCTTTTGGGTTCGGTGAGAAAACCGGTATCGATTTACCCGGAGAAATAGCCGGAACTGTCCACGAGTTGGACAAATGGTCTGAGGTATCCATCGGGGCTATTTCCATAGGACAAGAAATCTCGGTAACCCCTATCCAGATGACTCTGGCGTTTGCCACCCTCGCCAACGGTGGATTCCGTATGAAACCGTTTATCGTGGACCATATTGTAGACGCAGAAGGGAAGTTGGTTTTTAAAAATCAACCCCAGGTGGTTCGTCGGGTCCTCTCGAAGGAGACGAGTGCTACCCTGACCAGAATCTTGACCCAGGTGGTCGAAGAAGGAACCGGTAAGCGGGCAGCCACGCCGGGTTATCGGGTAGCCGGTAAAACGGGAACAGCTCAGAAGTTTGACTTTGCGACTTCCAATTATTCAAATACCCGGCTGGTAACCTCATTTATAGGTTTTGCACCGGCTGAAAATCCTAAGATTGTCATTTCGGTTATTATCGATGAACCGGAAGGAGAATCTCCTTGGGGCGGAACCATTGCAGCCCCTGTCTTTAGAAGAATCGTAGAACGGGTCCTTCCTTATCTGGAGGTTCCACCTGGTGAGGAACGTCAAGAGGCAGAAATATTAGGACGTGCTGACATAGAGATGCGGGGGCATAGAGACACGGAGATACAGGGACGTGGGGATGCAGAGGCCGCTGTCCTATTACCTATGCGTCGGATGGTTGCATCGCAGTGATCTAAGGTAGTATAAAGAAAATGAAAAGAAAATGAAAATAAAAAGACGACAGAATAAAGAACTACAGAGATATAGAGACACGAGAGCGCGAGGATACAGAAATGCGGAGACCCGAGAATACGGGGATGTAAAGACAGACCCTGTATCCCTGCGTCCCCGCGTCTCCGTGTCTCAAAAACCCCGTATCTCCACAGGTATGGCTAGGCTGATCGACAACATCTTAACGGCTACTCAGGGCAGGCTTCTTCAAGAGCTAAAAACCGGGGAGCCAGATGGTTTTTCCATCGATAGTCGTACTCTAAAACCCGGTCAAATCTTTATAGCCCTTATCGGAGAACGATTCAACGGCCATGATTTTATTTTAGAAGCTCTTCAAAAGGGCGCAAAGGGAGTTATTCTCAGTGACGAAACCTCCTTCCATCGATTGCAAGGGGAAGCTTTAAACCTGGATTTCTTTGTCATTCAAGTTGAAGACACCCTCCGAGCACTTCAGAATCTGGCCCATTTTTATCGCATGCAATACCGCCATATACCCCTCATCGGAGTTACCGGTAGCAATGGAAAAACAACGGTTAAAGAAATGATTGCCTCCATCCTGAGTCAGCGTTATGTAACCTTAAAATCTCAAGGAAATTGGAATAATTTAATCGGGCTTCCTTTATCTCTTCTGTCCCTGACAGATGCCCATGGGGCAGGTGTTCTCGAGATGGGAATGAGTAAAGCCGGAGAGATTAAGCGCCTGGCCGAAATAGCAGAACCCGACGTGGGAATTATTACCAATATCAGTGGGGCTCATCTAGAATTTTTCGATTCCATTGAAACCATCATGAAGGCAAAGGTGGAACTCATTCAATCCTTACCCCTGAATGGGGTTGCCGTACTTAATGCAGACGATACTTTTTTTCCTTCCATGGTTCAAGAAGTCCGATGCAAGTTGATTACCTTTGGGATTAACTGGGAAGCGAATGTGTCGGCTACGGACATAAGTCTTTCTGAAAATAAAACCTATACCTTTAACCTTCGGATTAATGGGGGAAAGTGCTCCATCACCCTTCCTGTCATGGGCTATCATAATATTTACAATGCACTGGCTGCAGCCGCGGCAACCCACGCCCTTGGGTTAAACCTGTCGGAAATTCAGCGGGGATTAGAAAATTTTCAATCGGCTCCCATGCGTATGGAAACTATCTCCCATAAGGGAATCCTCATTTTAAATGATGCCTACAACGCCAACCCCAGCTCTATGAAAATGGCCCTGAAAACCTTAAAAGAGATCTCAGGGGTCGGGCGAAAAATTGCGGTCCTGGGAGATATGTTGGAATTGGGAAAGTGGAGTGAAATGGCCCACAAGGGAGTCGGAGAAGCCATTGCAGACCTGGGGATCGACCTGCTTTGGGCTTTGGGTTCCTATTCTCAATTTATTGCTTTGGGAGCCCGGGAAAAAGGTATGGAACCGAACCGCATATTCCTGGCAGACTCCCACGAACAAATTATAGAAAAACTTCAACACGAACTAAAGGAAGGTGATACTGTACTGATCAAAGGTTCTCGGGGAATGAAAATGGAAAAGATCGTTAAAGGACTGATAACGACCCACTGAACCCGGAATTCGGAGAATATCTGACATGCTTTACCATCTTCTTTACCCTCTTCATGTCTATGAATCCCTTTCCTTTCTAAGGGTTTTTAGATATATCACCTTTAGATCCTTGTGTGTGACCCTGACAGCCCTCATTATCAGTTTAGCCCTGGGGTCCTGGATTATCCAAAAATTAAAAGAATATCAAATCGGCCAATACATTCGAGAGGAAGGACCCACTTCCCACTACAAAAAGGCAGGGACTCCCACCATGGGAGGGATTTTGATCCTTATTGCTGTCCTCATACCTACCCTGCTTTGGGCAGATTTAACC
>JAUQPW010000014.1 GCA_030550175.1 bacterium | reverse complement strand
CACACTCCCATACCCCCACACCCCCATACCCCCACACTCCCTCACTCCTACACTCCCACACCCCCACAGGCCCTTTAGATCCTTTCTCTCCAATAGCTTAAAATATCCCGTAGCGTGTCCTGGATGGGAATTTGGGGTTCCCAGCCGATTTGACGACGAATTTTTGTGTTATCTCCCAGGAGCAGGCGGATATCTGAAGGTCTTATCCGATTGGGATCCGGACTTATTTGAATTTTAGTCGGACTTAAACTGAGTAGGATATCCAGAAGTTCTCCGATGGCATAAGCTTTCCCGGAAGCAATATTATAGATCTCACCCGCCTGCCCTTTTTTCATAATCATCTGATAGCCCCTCACCACGTCACGAACATCGGAGAAATCTCGCCGGGCATCTAAGTTACCAACATAAATCCTGGGTTCTCGTAAACCCCTTTCAATTTCGGCAATTTGCTTGGCAAAATCTGAACAGACAAAGGAGGGATCCTGGCGTGGACCTGTATGATTAAAAGGTCTGACAATAACGATGTGAAGCTTATCCCCGTAAATATAAGGGTGGCAAAGCAATTCCAGGGAAGCTTTACTGGCAGCATAGGGAGTCAAGGGCCGAAGCGGGGAGTTTTCAGAGATAGGTTGAAGATCCAAAGGGACATTTCCATACACTTCACCGGAACTTACCATAAGAGTTCTGGCAAAAG
This sequence comes from bacterium, assembly GCA_030550175.1. GTDB lineage: Bacteria > Moduliflexota > Moduliflexia > Moduliflexales > JAUQPW01 > JAUQPW01. The sequence goes on along the minus strand of JAUQPW010000014.1, from coordinate 69,843 downwards.
GGGCAAATTTTCGAAGGGATTCAAGAAGATTCAAGGTACCAAAAAGGTTGACTTTTAAGGTAGTCTCTCGAAGAGACCAGGATTTTTGGACATGGCTCATGCCGGCCAGATGGTAGACTTCATCGGGTTGAACCACCTTAACAATTGCTTCAATAGCCTCCGGCTGGGTTAAATCACAGGGATAAAAGGTTGCTTTTTGTTGGGAAGGAGATAAGTTCTTAAGATTAAAGGGATCTAGATAAGTTCCGTAAATTTGATAGGACTCTGTGGCAAGGAATTCCGTAAGATGACCACCTACAAAACCTGTAATACCTGTGATAAGAACTCTCAATTTGCTTTGCCCGTTGTTCGTTGTTCGTCAACCATTGTCCTTTGTCTTCCCTGGGCATCCGGTTAAAACTTTCAATCTCTTGAACTAAATAATTAAAATCATGATTCCCATTCAAAAACAACGAACAATCGATAACAAACAAAAACAACGGACAACCCATTTAGGAACTCAGATACTCTTTCAGTCCTGCTTCCCAAGGTCGCATTTCATAACCGGTTATCATTTTAAACTTTGCATTACTTAAAACGGAATAATAGGGGCGCGGTGCCGGACGTCTTAACTGGGTAGTACTGATAGGAAGAACCTGGGCATTGGATATGTTGGCATATTTAAGAATGGCCAAGGCAAACTCATACCAGCTACAAGAGCCGCTATTGGTTAAATGGATAATCCCTGTAATATCCTTTTCCAGCAACTTTTCAATTCCCCAGCAGAGATCTTTGGTATAAGTGGGTGATCCAATCTGATCATTTACAACCCGAAGGGTATCGGTGGTTTGAGCCAGTCTTAAAATAGATCTAACAAAGTTATCGCCATGTTTGCCATATAGCCAGGCGGTTCGGATAATCAAATAATTCTGAAGGTGTTTTTGAACCTCAAATTCCCCTTGTAGCTTAGATTTAGCATAAATACCCAATGGATTAGGTGGATCATCTTCTACATAGGGCATTTTTTTAGCCCCCCCAAAGACATAATCGGTACTGATATGGAACATTTTTGCTCCTACTTCTCTGGCGGCCAAAGCTACATTTCGGGTTCCTTCCTGGTTAACTTTAAAAGCCCTTTCGTGATGGGTTTCAGCTCCATCTACATCCGTGTAAGCCGCCGTATGAATAACCACATCGGGCTTCTGAACAGAAATAACCTCACTTACCCTGTAATAATCCGTCACATCACACTCTATGGCATTCGCTCCTGAAACCTCATAAGTTTTTCCTAACTCCCGCATTAAATCTGTGCCTAGCATGCCCCCGGCACCGGTTATAAATATTTTCATGGTCCTGGTAAACGGGTAACTGGCAACTGGTCATCAGAAACCAAAAACCAGTAACTGATTCTTAATTTACTCTCTATTCCCTGCTCTGTCCTTCGGATAAATCGGAAAATGATTTATCTTGAAAACGGCAAGGTGATAGGTTTTCCTTCCTTTAACGGCTCTTTTTAATTCTCTAAGACAGGCGGCTTTACCTTAGGTATTTTAACCTGACCGAGAAAGTTCCAAACTATGCTTAAATTCTCATCCTATGATCTTTAACATAGGGTTAAGACCTCCGTCAAGGAGAAATTAATAGGTCATCTATCTCAAGCTAAGTCGATTTTTATTGACAATTTAAACACCTATTTCTAAGTTAGACTAAAATCCAGGCCCTCTTATCTGAGTAACACCGGCCTTAAATCATTACAGGTTCTATGAAAAAATATCGTCGATACTATCTTAATTTTTTCCTGCTTATCTTATTTAATCTATTTAAGTTGGAACCAGCCCTATCGGCTCCAACAGATCCGTCCAGAGATCCCAATTCTGAAGAAGTTCTATTCTCCGAACCAGAACCTTTCCTGCAGAGTTTGATAGCCACATATAAAAAGGGCAACTTTCAAGAGGCCTTTCAGGAATTAGAACCGTATCTATCTCGGCTTCAGGATACTTTGAACAGGGTAGAAGCATCACCTACAAAATCCCCGGAAAACGTCCCCCTTCAACACCTGCAAGATCCGATCTGGAAAGCCCGGTTTCTCTTCCTGGCCGGGTACCTCTATTTCCAACAGGGTATGTTCTTAAAAGCTTCTGAAATCTGGAATCTTTTAATCACCCGGATTCCTTCCTTTATCCTAAACGACTATGGTCAATACTACCTGGCAGAAAGTTATCGAAAACAAGAGCTCTATCCTGAAGCCCTCCAGGCTTATCAAACTTTGATCGATCGTTACCCCTCCAGTCTTCTCCAGGCGGAGGCCCGGTTTCAGATTGCAAAGGTTTTAGAACTTCAAAAAAAATACCCGGAAGCTGTAGCAGCCTATACCCAATTTTCTAAAAAATTTTCAGATCACCCCCTGGCCCCCAAAGCCCTTTGGGACTCGGCCCGTATTTTAGAAGAACAGTATAGTTTTAAGCTTGCCCTGGAAACCTATCGAAATCTGCAGAGAAGCTATCCTTACTCATTCTGGGCAGCCCAGGCCTATAAGCGGGAAAAAGAGATCTACGCCCAGTATCCAACTCTAGAACCTGAATGGAACGACCAGGAACTTTACCGGGAGGGGGAGCGCCTCTACAATTTAAATTTATTTTCCCAGGCTCAAGAGACTCTCAACCGATTGATTAAAAAATTTCCTCAAAGTCCCCTTTTGGAAAAAGCCCTTCTTTTATCAGGCAAAATAGCCTATAATCTTCGGCAAAACGAAGAAGCCCTCAAAATCTTCGAAAACTTCCTGACCCGTTATGTCCAGAATAAAGAAATTCCCCGGGTACTGAATCTCATGGCCAGAATCTATCTTCGGCTGGAGAACGGGGATAAATTTTTAACGATCTATCAGAAATTGAATACCACCTATCCCCATGATAAGTGGACGTTGGATACCCTTTATTTGCTTGGGACCTTCTATGAAGAAAGCCAGCGGGATTTCAAGAAGGCCCTGAACACCTATGAAACTTTCCTAAAAAGATCCTCACGAGGCTCCCGCCAGGAGGATGCGCTCTGGCGGAGTGCCTGGATCTACTACCGATCTGGAGAATATCAAAAGTCCCGGAATATTCTGATAGAACTCATACGTAAATATCCCCATTCCTATTACTATGAAGAAGCCTTATATTGGGCCGGGAGGGCTTCTGAAAAGTTGAAAGACTGGAGAAAAGCTGTAGAGTTGTTTCAGAGAGCCCGTCTTACCCATCCCAGGTCTTACTACGGTGCCCGAAGTTTAAACCATCTGAACGCCCTTTTTAAAGAACACCCTGAGCTCCAAAGTCTCAAGGTTCAAAATCCAGACTCTTCCGTGCAACTCAAATTAAAACCAGCCGTTAACCATCCTTCCTCAACCACTTCTAATCAACAACTTCTCAAAGCCCAAGAGCTCACGAAACTGGCTCTTTATGAGGAAGCCGCTCGGGAATTGGAAAAAGCTTTACAGAACAAAAATAAAATGGGATTATCTTCTGAAATTTACCGATTGATGGAACTGTATTATGAAGCTCGAGATTACCGTAAATTGGTTCGACTCTCCCGACAATATTTTTCAGACTGGCTACGTCAAGGAGATTCCTCAGTGCCCGATAACTTCTGGAAAATGGCTTATCCACCTGGATATGAAGAATTAGTCAAACGATATACTACCCCTCAGATCGATCCTTTTCTGGTTTACTCCGTTATGATGGCGGAAAGTGAATTTAATCCCGATGTACGCTCCCCCGCGGCAGCAACCGGATTGATGCAGCTTATTTACAGTACTGCTAACCGTCTGGCTCAAAACATGGGGATTACCAAGTTTTCTGAGGAGATGCTCCTGAATGTCGAATTGAATATTGCTTTGGGGGTTTCTTACCTGGAAGAACTCTTAACCCGGTTCAAAGGGAATATTGTTCCGGTCATTGCCAGTTACAATGCCGGAGAGGATCGGGTGGAGACCTGGTTACGGCAACAGTCCGGAGAAGACCCTGAAATGTTCATTGCCGGTATCCCTTATCGGGAGACCAAAAAATACGTCCAGCGGGTGTTGTGGTATTATGAAGAATACAAACGAATCTATGGAAATCAGTAAGTTCCTTTAACGGCGCCGATTCAGGAAGCGTTCTAAAGAACCCTTTGAGTTTGCGCCCCACGCCCAAAGGAGGGAGGTTAATCCTATGAGAATCCTTAAAAAAATTCTGCTTTGGGGTGTTATGGCTTTATCTGCAGGTCCCGTTGCGGCCATGAATAAAGATTTCAAAATGCCGGAAACCAAAGTGAGCATGGAAACCTGTCTGAGAGCAGCCCTGACTAGACGGGCCGGAGATATTGAAAAGTTGGAATTTATGGTTAAAAAAGATGGTCCGGCTTATGAAATCGAGATTAGAGATAACGATACCACAGAATGGGAGTATACGTGCCATGCAAATACCGGTGAGATTGTGGGAGAAGATCGAGAAGTTAATCTAAGAGACCCGCTTTTCAAGGCCAAGATAAAGGTAACCGATACCGAGGCTAAGAAAGCGGTACTCACTACCTATCCCGGTAAGATTTTGCAAACCGAGTATGAAATGAAGCTGGATGGCAGGGCTGTTTATGAATTTGATGTGAGAACCTCCGGAGAGGGTGGTAAAGAGATCAAGGTGGAGGTCGATACGGCTACCGGAGAAATTATCGAGTCGGGCGAAAAAATTTACCAGATCGGAAGAGAACCCGATGAGATGGTGAGATAAATTTGAAAATCCTTTATTGTTCCGGGTCCGTTGTTGGCCTGGGATAGACAGCAAGGCCTGAGGTATAAACAACGGACCAGGAACATCGGCCCTTACAGAGCCTTTCCCCCTTTGATTACCAGAATCTGGAACCCATCCGGTTAAATAAAGAAAGCTTACATAATTTTTCCCCCATCGATTATCAGGACCTGGCCGGTCATCATTCGAGCATCGGTTGCCAGAAAACAGACGGCTTCCGCTATATCTTCAGGAGTTGAAATTCTTTTTAGAGGCGTGGTCTTAAGGGTCTGCTCGCGTATTTCATCTGCATCGGCCCAGCCCTCGATCCATCGAGTTTCTACAAGCCCTGGGGCAATGGCATTGACCCGAACCTCAGGAGCTAAGATTCTAGCCAGAGATTTGGTCAGGCAAATAACTCCGGCCTTTGAAGCGGCATAGGCTATAGAGCTTCCAACTCCCGTAATTCCGGCTACCGAGGCTATAATGACGATAGCACCGTGTCCCTGACGCTTCATGATATCGGCTACCGCCCGTGAGCAAAAGAAGACACCCTTTAGGTTAATGGCCAGATTCCTGTCCCAAAGCTCCTCGGTATGGGCTTCCAGGTCATTAAAGGGAGTTCGCTGGGACCATCCGGCACAGTTGATCAACATATCGATACGTCCCCAGGTATCCATAACCTTTTTGACCATGGCCCGAACTTCTGCATCCCTGGAAACATCTGCCTGAATTGTTATGGCTGAAACACCCATCTTCTCAGCTTCTCGAGCCGTCTCCTGAGCTTCTCGGGCTGATTTAGAATAATTGATGGCTACCTGAATTCCCTGGCGGGCCAGGGCCAAACTCGAAGCACGTCCGATACCCGTTCCTCCACCCGTAATGAGGGCTACTTTTTCTTTTTCTTGCATAAATTTTAATTGATCCACCGGGGGCCACGAAGGATCTTTAAGTAGAAAAAACTCCCTTACCTTCAGAGCATTGAGTTAAGATCCTAGGGATCTCCTGAAGGGGTTGATCCTCTTATTCCTTAAGCTCCTTCGGGGTCCTGGGTGGATGAGCCTTTCAACAAAGGTTTATCATCTGGAGGTTTATTATCCAAACACAAAATAACCTTTTTTATTTGAAACGAGCCAGGGCTTCTTCCAAACGCTTTAACATCTTTTTAATATTCTCCTGGGAATTGGCATAGGAAAAACGTAAATAACCTTCACCATACTTTCCGAAGGCGGTACCGGATAAAACGGCAATACCGGCTTCATCTAAAAGATAATCGGCCAGTTGACTGGCGGGTTTTTGAAAACTCTTCACATTGGGAAATACATAAAAAGCCCCTTGGGGAACCTGACAGCTTATTCCCGGAATCTGATTCAGACCGGATACAATGAGATCCCGTCTTTGTTTGAATTCGGCTACCATCCTGGCAACCGAGTCTTGAGGACCCTTCAGGGCTTCAAAAGCCGCCATTTGAGCAAAAGTTGTTGTACAAGAGTTACAATTGATAATCAACCGGGTCACAAGCTCTGCCAGCTTTTTCGGCATGACCCCATATCCCAGTCGCCACCCTGTCATGGCATAGGTCTTAGAAAATCCATTTAGTAAAATCGTCTGGTCTTTTACGTCTGCCAGGCTGGTAATACTCACGAATCGACCAGTATATAAAATCTGATCATAAATTTCATCGGATAAAATCCAGATATTTTTTTCCCTAGCAATTTCTGCAATTCGTTTCAAGTCCGATTCCAAAAGAATTCCGCCGGTGGGATTTTGGGGAGAGTTCAGGATAATCATACGGGTTTTGGGCGTAATACTTTTCTCAAAAACCTCCATATCAAAGCTAAATCCCTTCTCTTCCAGAAGTGGAACCGGAATGGGCTTGGCACCTACAAAGTTAATCACCGATTCATAAATAGGAAATCCGGGATTAGGATAAATGACTTCATCACCCGGATCTACACAGGCCATAATGCCGTAGAACATGATTGGTTTGGCTCCGGGGGTGACCACGACTTCTTCTGGACTAACGGGAATCTTACGGGTGTTGGAGATATGTTCTGCGATGGCCTCTCGAAGTATGGGGATTCCTGGGGCCGGACAGTAATGGGTATAACCCTCTTTCAAAGCTTTAATAGCCGCTTCCTTAATATGTTCAGGTGTATCAAAATCCGGTTCTCCTATCTCGAAGTGTAAGATATCCCGGCCCTGGCGCTCCAGCGCTTTTGCTTTGGCCAAAACCTCAAAAGCAGACTCTGTTCCCAGTAAGTTCATTCGCTCAGAAAACTTAGGCATACATCTTTTCTGGACCACGAACCATGGACATCTATCCGTTGCCCTCGGTTCAAGGTTCAGGGTTTAGGGTTTAGGGATTTACAGTTAGCCGTAAATAATCAACTTAATTTCTTCAGGAAGTTGTTTGGCGACCTCTTCAATGACGTTTCCCTTAAGGAGCTTGACTAAGGCATTCCGCGTAGAACTGCCAAGGATTAAGTAATCAACACCCAGGGTAGCGGCTTCATCGAGAATAACCTCTGCAGGTGAATTGCTGACTGCATAGACAGGAATGACCTTGAGTCCATTACTGAGAGCTTTAGCCGTTGAGAAAACTTCCTGGGCCTCTTTGTCATCTGGAAGCTTGGCAACACTGGGTAATAAGCTGATGGCAATTTCTCTGATAAAAAGTACATACAAGGTAGCCTGACGCAATTTAGCCTCTTCGATTGCAAAGCGCAAGGTATCCGTAACGCCTCGAACTGCTACCAGAATGGAAGTTACCGGCCTTGTAGAAACCAGATGAGGCGTAGGCGTGGGAATCCTTTCTGAAACAGCCATCTGCCGTTTTCGCTCGTAAGTCTTGGCACCATATCGGATGACCAGCCCGGTGGTCAACATAATTACCGCAAAAATTAGGGCATTTCGCTTTTCATAGGCAATGGTGGCTTCAATGAAGGCCATCAAACCAAAAGTTCCTAGCATGACCCCCCGTTCCAGAGGAGACAAACCGAGTTGAAAATTCGTGGCGGTAGCTCCCAGATTGATGGTAATAGCCCCCACAACGCCAATGGCATATAAAGCCGCCAGGCGGGTTAAATCCCTTTCGAAGAGAAGAACTAAAATAGGAATTATAGTGGCCAGCAGGAGAGGAATCCAGGGAACTCCATATTTATTGAGTCGGCTGAAAGCTTGAGGCATTTCTCCATCTCTAGACATCATGTAGAAAACAGCAATCATACCCACAATAGCCGTATTGCAGGCTGACAGGAGAAGCAATCCAAAGACAATACTGACCACATTGGCAAAACCCTCTCCGATATAATATTCCCCCAGGAAACGAATCATGTCTTCCGTGTGATCCGATAGATTGGGAACGGCATGCATAATAAGTCCTAAAGCTGTGGTAAATACGGTAACTTCTATCAGTACAGGAAGAATAGCATTTCTAGCCGTCTTATGGACCGAAGGGTTCTCTTCGGTACTGCCCGGATCTAATTTCATCACCCCTGTCATGTTGGCAATGGCCTCAACCCCCGAGAGTGCCAGAACAATTCCCACAAAATTAAGCCAGTTATTCAAGAATCCTCCACTCAAAGGAAGTAATTGGGCTCCCGATAAATGGGGTAAAGAAGCCCCCAAGAGAACAGCAACTACCAAGACAGTAGGAACCGCCAGGAATATGGCCAGTCCACCACTATGACGTGGTCCAAAAATATTCACAACCCCGAGTAAAGCCAGGGAACCTATAGCCCACCAATGCGGGTTTGGGAACTCTAAGTAATGAAAAGCATCCAGGCTACTCAGAGAAGCGGTTACGGTATAATCCGCCATTAGAAGAAGGGCGCCAATAACCGCTAAAGTACGCGAACGATTTCTAACTGAAGAGTAGACCCCACCTCCATCGGGATAGTATTTACAGATCCAGATGTAATTAATCCCTACGAGGGTAGTCAGAAGGGCCATGGCCAGAATAAGATAGAAAGAAGAGTAACCGGCTAGAGCAAAAGCAATTCCCGTTACGTAGGCCTTACTGGTTCCCCAGTCTCCATACAGTATCGCAGCAGCCCGGGAAGAGCTTACATTCCTCGGGCGTTTAATCAGCACCATAAATCTCCAGCTACCTCAAAAAAATAGGAGTCTATCCCCTTTAAAGGAATAAAGATAGACTCCTTTTTTGTCCTAACTTTTTTAAAATCAAATATCTTCTATTTCCTATTTCAATCCCTCAATTTATATCCTGGATGTCCGGCTTGCAAACGAAAATTTTCTCAAAAAACCTGCGAACCCGAAATGACCTTTTTGTTCCTGCAAACAATCTCTAAAATCCTCTTGGTAAGATTTTTAAGATGTTCCTCTACCCTGGGGGGACCCCCCTGAAGGCCTACTCCCCAGGTCTGAACCGTAAGGCCATACCAGGTTTCCAATTGCCAGTCTATGGGTTCGGGATAAAGGAGAACTCCGGTTTTTACTCCCAAACTCTGGCAGTAGACAAGAATTTGATAAACATCTTCGCTATCCGGGTCTTTTTGAACAGAGAGGAAAGGTTCCTGGGATAATCCCATAGAATTATCAAACCCTTGCTTAAGACCGTTCTTACGTTTATATTTCATATCTAAAACTAAAACCGGCTTATCTTTCTCATAGAGGATAAGGTCGGGTGAGAAGCTCCGCGTAGCCCCTCGATCTAACCATCTGGATTCTTGATAGCTTAAGCTTAAAGAAGGATAATTTGCCAACCTCTCTCTCAGTGCTTCGGCGATAAACCGTTCAAAAACTCGATTCATATCCAGAAGAAAAGAAAAGAATGGAATGTCCCCTGTATAATTCCGGATGGAGATATGTTGTAAAAACAATTCGCAGAGGGAGAGGGCAGATTTATAGTGTTGATTAAGTCGGTTGTAAGCGATTCGAGACACATCCTCCGCCCGGACAGGAACCCAAGAAATTCCATTCAGATACCTGTAGTTGGCCTTAAGCTTTTCAACAAGATCGGTATGGTGATAAACAGGCAGGAATAAAAGCGCCGTGGTAAACTTTAAAATTTGATTTTCTAAAACATCCGGGGTAGCTTCAGCATACTGACAATAGATTCGATCTCTTCGCCATTGATTTTCTTTGAGCTGAGCCGGAAATAAAATCTTTCCTCGAATAAATTTTTGATTTTCTTCCTGTGCCAGGTAGGCTTTATAGAGACCCTTTCGGATAAGATCCCCAGTACTTTCAACAAAAATTTTCACCAAAACTTCCAAAAGATCAGAGGATTCCTCATATCCAACCAAATCCGATCTGAAATCTACCAGATCATAGGCATAGGTCAGGAGATAAAACAGGTTCGGTAAGCTAAATTTAGGAACTATCACTAAAGTTCGTCCGGTAGGTAAGACCAGATGACCCGCATAATGTCGGGGAGTTAAATCGTAGCATCCTTCTTTCTGAAAGGAAGGAGAGATAGATAAATAATCTGTATAGTTCTCTTTTAAAAAGAGAGCCTCCTCCCTGGTCAGAAACACATCGGTCTGGGTAACGTATTCGGTCAGTTGAATAAATGAACTTTGACCCCTTTTATTTTTCCTTAACCGGATCATTCTAACTATAAAAATTAGATCTGTTTTTACCTTACTCGTCAAGTTCAAAATTTCGAGGGGAACAGGAAAGCTATCAAAAAAGACTTGACTTTATCTACCGGTTTAGACTAATCTGGGGGGAATTTATTATGGATTGTAAAAGATTCTTAGCTATTTTTTGAATAGCTTTTCAGATCGTTAGCTACCTGGAGAAAGGGAGATAATTTCAGTTCTATGGCGACACCCAGAATACTTGTGGTTGAAGATAGTAAAACCATGCGGTTTTACCTACAGGATCTGCTAAAAAAGGAGGGCTATCTGATTGAAACGGCCTCCAACGGCAAGGAAGCCTTAGAAGCCATAGAAGAAAGTCAACGGCTTAACAACGCCTTTAATATTGTGATCACCGATGTGGTTATGCCGGAAATGGATGGCCTGGAACTTCTTCAAAAGGTTAAAGAGATTAATCGGGATATTATTATTATTGTGATTACCAGTGAAGCTACCATAGAAACGGCGATTCGGGCGCTTAATCTTGGAGCAACTAACTTCCTCCGAAAACCTCCCAACTCCAAAGAAATCCTCGATGTAGTCTGGCGAGCTTCTCGGCTTAAAGAGTTATCCTTCGAGAGTGAAGAGCTGATTCCTTTTATGACGCGAACGCTTTATATGGAAATACCCAGTCAGATCAGGCTTATTAAGGGTATTTCCCATAACATCATTCAGGAAGCCAAGCTCATGGGATATGATGAAAGGGAACTAAGGGATAAAATACCGGTAACCATCGACGAAGCGGTTACCAACGCGATTAGACATGGAAATAAAGGGGATGAAAGTAAAAAAGTTAAAATTCAGGTAGATATTAATACCGAAAAGATTAAAATTGTTATAAAAGATGAAGGGGAAGGATTTAAAGTTCAAGAAGTACCGGATCCCACCGATCCCAAAAATTTTCTTAAAATGAGTGGGCGTGGGATCTTGTTTATGAGGTTAAGCATGGACGAAGTAGTCTATAATGACCGGGGCAATGAATTAACCCTGATTAAGTATAAATATCCGAAAGAATAGGGAGGAATCTTCAGTGACTACCTGTCTGGTAACGGGGGGAGCAGGATTTATAGGCTCCCACTTGGTAGAAGCTCTTTTAAAAATTGATTATCGGGTCCGCGTTTTAGATAATTTTATGACCGGTAAACGGCAGAATATTTCTTCCCTCCTTTCCCATATTCAACTTATAGAGGGAGATTTGAGAGACTTTGAAACGGTTCGAAAAGCTGCCGAAGCGGTTGATTTTATTTTTCATTTGGGTGCACTTCCTTCAGTCCCTCGATCCATCCAGGATCCCATCACCTCCAATGAGGTTAATATCCAGGGAACACTCCACGTGTTGGAAGCAGCCAGACAAATGAAGGTCAAGCGGGTTATCTTCAGTTCCTCCTCTTCGGTCTATGGAGACAGTCCCCTACTTCCCAAGCGGGAAGATGCCGTTCCCAATCCGCTTTCTCCCTATGCCGTTACCAAACTGGCCGGTGAATACTATTGTAAAGTTTACTATAAAATCCACGGATTGGAGACCGTTTGTTTAAGGTACTTTAACGTCTTCGGTCCAAAACAGGATCCCACTTCCCAGTATGCCGCAGCCATTCCCAGATTTATCAACGCCCTATTGATCAACAAACCTCCTTTAGTGTATGGAGACGGTGAGCAGTCCCGGGATTTTACCTATGTAGATAATGTGGTTCAGGCCAATATCCTGGCCATAAAGGCGCCGCAGGCTCCTGGTAAGATCCTTAATATTGCCTATGGAAGGCGGATTACTGTGAATGAATTAATCAAAACTTTGAATACCATCTTAGGGAAGAATATTCAGCCTGTTTATGAATCTTCACGACCTGGGGACATTCGCCATTCTCTGGCCGATATCTCCCAGGCACGACAGATTTTAGGCTTCTCCCCGACCGTCACCTTAGAGGAAGGATTGAGACGTTCTATTGCCTGGTTTATGAATAAAAACGAGTCAAAGCTGGCGGTTGGTGGGCAATGAAAATATTTAACCGCCCACTCCCCTACCTCACTCCTCTTTAAGCAAATCTTTTACCAACTCTCTCCGAACTTCCAAGGAAACCTCTTTCTTTTGCCGATAGTTAGGATGATCTATGACCAGAAAAACCTCTTCCTCCTCGTTTTTAAACTTTTCTATTTGCTCCGGAGTAAACCGGAACCGAACATAATGAACGGCACTAATTTTATCCTCTTTGCTGTGTCCGGCCTCGAAAAATCCGGGTACGTTTTCGTGCTCACCGATTTTAAAATAAACGGTCCCTTCTTCATCGATCCCCATCATCCGATCCAACTCCTCTTTAATTTTCTTCATCTCATCTATTTCGATGAACATGGTCGCACTGAGTTCTCCTTTATCGGGGATTAAGGTATTGTAGACATCGATTTCCTCTTGTATTTTAGCGTCTTCTACGATTCGCTCAGCACGTATCATTTCCTGGATTTGGAAAAGGACGGTATCCCGGTTTTCAAACAGAAAGGAGATAAGATCTCCCACCTGAATTCGTCGATCCTTTTTCAGTGCTATCAGACGATTACGGAACGCATCCCGAATTTTTTCGTATTCCAGAATGTTTTTAATATCTTCGAACTGTATCTTTCTCACTGAAACTTAAGAAGCCGGTGGCAAGAAGCAAGAAACGAGAAATCTCACTCCTTACCTCTTGTCTCCGGCTTCCTGCCTTTGGCTTAAATTCCATATGCCTTCTTCAATACTTCGATAGGATGAAGTGGTTTAATGCCGGTTCCGTATTGAATTTGAAGTCCTGCCAGGGGACAATCGGTAACTACGGCATCGGGTTGGAGTTGTTGGATACCTTTTAAAAGGGGATTAGCTACTTTGAGAGAAAGTTTAAAATACTCCTTCTTTAATCCCCAGGTTCCATCCACGGCAGAACAATGATCCAACAGCTCAACGGTTGTTCCCGGAATCAACTTCATCAGATCTCTGGACTTAAATCCGATATTTTGGGCTTTTAGATGACAGGAGAGATGATAGGCTATTTTTCCGACAGTCTGGGTAAAGCGGGTATTTAATTTCCCCTGCTCTTTCAATTTCATTAGATATTCACAAATATCATAGGTGTTTTGGGCAACCTCCTTGGCTTCTGGAGTTCCAAGTAAAAAGGGATACTCCTGCTTAAGCATATAGGCACAAGTAGGTCCTGGAGAAAGGATGATATAGCCGTCTCGAACTGCTTGATAGAGGGAATTAACATTAAATCTTGCATTCTGGAGGGCCGAATCGATATCTCCCCCATCTAAATAAGGCATACCACAGCACTTCTGTTCTGGGCAGCTGACCGCAACTCCATTTTTTTCCAAAACTTCCACACTGGCCCTTCCGACCTCCGGGTAATTGTAGTTAACCGGGCAGGTGTAAAATAAAGCGATCTTACCCTTTGTGCCGACTCCGGGTTGCCGTAAACGAACAGGCCGATGATCGAACCAGGCCACAAAGGTGTCTCGTCGGTAAGGGGGGAGATTCCTTTCTGCCGCAATACCAAGAAATTTCTCTATAAGGCGTCGCAGAATCTTATTTCGATTGACCCAGTTAACCACAGGAGCAAAGGTACTCCCTATTCGACCTATCAGATCGGTTCTCCCTAGAATTTTATCCTGGAGGGAAATTCCTTGAAACCTTCCACGAACGGCTTTAGACCGAAGCATGAGTCTAGGAAAATCAATATCCCATCGATGTGGGGGGGTATAGGGGCAGTGATTGTAGCAGAGTTTACACTGATAACAAAGGTCTGTGACTTGTTTAAAATCCTCCTTATCCAATTTATCTACATCTCCATCCACCCGTTCCTCATCGATGCGATTAAAAAGATCGGAAAAAGATGGACAAAGATTATAACAACGCCGGCAGCCATGACAGATATCGAATACCCGGCGAAATTCTTTTTCTAAAGCCGATTCATTCCAGAATTCCCTCGAGTTAACATCAAATCCCATAGGTATAAAATGTAAGGGGTATGGGTGTATGGAATTTGTCCCATACTCCCATACCCCCACACCCCCACACTCCTATTCTCTCATACTTCTCTGTGGTTAGATGGCTGCCGCAGGTTCCTTACCAGTTATCTTCTCAAGTCCTTTTGCGAATCGGCCCGCATGGGATTTCTCTGCTTTGGCCAGGGTCTCAAACCATTCGGCAAGCTCCTGGAAACCTTCTTCACGGGCAACTTTGGCAAATCCCGGATACATCTGGGTATATTCGTAGGTTTCCCCTTCTATAGCCGACCGGAGATTTTGCTCGGTAGTTCCAATAGGAACTCCTGTTACCGGATCACCGACTTCTTTTAAGAAATCTAAATGACCAAAGGCATGGCCTGTCTCAGCCTCCGAAGTATCCCTGAAAAGTCCACCTATATCGGGATAGCCCTCGATATCAGCCCTTCGAGCAAAATATAAATATCTCCGATTGGCCTGGGACTCTCCGGCAAAAGCCACCTTTAAATTTTCTAAACTTTTGGTTCCTTTGAGTGATTTATTCATGAAATTCTCCCTCCTTCTTTTTGAAATCAGGATACTCCTATCTGGGAACCTTATTCTCGAGCAAACCTGCCTCCGAAGTAAGGAGTTAGAGACAGATCCCTCCCTGAAGGTAAGGGTACCAGATCGAGTCATCCCTTTAAGTTAGTTAGATGAATCAGACTTTTGACAATCTGAACAAATTCCATAGAACTCGGCCTGATGGGAAGTAATCTTGAAACCGGTCTTCTGGGCAACCATCTGCTCCAGATCCTTGTTTAAGGCCACATCCAGATCGTAAATTCTATGACACTTCTCACAGGTAAAGTGGTAATGGTCCTTTGTCAAAGCATCAAAGCGACTGACATCCTTTCCGTATTTGAGCTCTAGAATTTTACCTTCCTTTTTCAAAATGTTCAGGTTACGATAAACCGTTCCTAAACTGATATGAGGAAGTTGTTCCCGAACTTTTTGGTAAATCCAGTCGGCGGTTGGATGGGACCCTGTTTGTTGGAGGGTTTCAAGTATAATTTTACGCTGGCGCGTCAGCCGAGTTCGTTTATTTTTCATTTTTATTCTTAACTTTTCCTTATTAGGAGTAGTTACCATTACTAATAATAAATAGTAGCCCTTTTGGTGAGCTGTCAAGGATTTTTAAAAAAATTCTGTAAAGGACGGGAAACCCTATTGACGGAGGGTAAATTTCACATATATTTAACTTGAACCTTTAGAAGAAATCCCATTATCTTTCAGACACTTAATAGATTTCCCGCAAAGATCATCGAGGTGATAGATGACCCTTGACCAGCTATTTAAAGATCTTCAGAAGGATCTCCAGGAAGTAGAAGCTGAGATTGAACGGCAACTTCAATCAGATGTGGAGTTAATCACAGAAATTGGTCGGCATATTTGCAAAAGTGGCGGCAAACGCTTACGTCCGGCTTTAGTATTGCTAAGTGCAGAACTCTCTAACTACCGGGGTAAAAGAAAATATATTTTAGGGAGTGTGGTAGAGTTCATCCATACGGCCACGCTGCTCCATGACGATGTGATTGACCGGGCGGAATTAAGAAGAGGAAAGCTTTCGGCCAATTCGGTATGGGGCAATACGCTTCCGATTCTCGTAGGAGATTTCCTCTACTCCAAGTCCATGCTCATTGCAGTCCATGATGGAGATATGAACATTATGCGGGTGATTGCGGATTTGACCATGCGAATGACCGAGGGTGAAGTGATGGAATCGATTCGGAGTCGAGATATCCGAATGCAACGGGCCGATTATTTAGAAATTATCAAATTAAAGACGGCGTATCTTTTTTCAGCCTGTTGTCAGATAGGAGCCATTTTGGGGAAGGCTACCCAACAAAAAGAATTGGCTTTAAGAAATTATGGCCTCCACCTGGGACTTGCCTTCCAGATTACCGATGATACCTTAGATTTTATTGCCCCTATTGAGAAGTTTGGTAAGACGCCGGGAACAGACTTAAAGGAAGGGAAAATTACCCTTCCCCTTCTTATTTTGTTAGAGAAGGCCACCCCTAAGGAGAAAGTTCACTTAGAACATGTGATTCAAAACTCTGGAGAACCCAAAGAAGAAGATTTTAAAACCGTTCTGGATCTTATTCATAAGTATAATGCCATTGAACTGAGTTTACAGGAAGCCAAACATTACGCGAGTATGGCCAGGGATTATCTGGAGGAATTTGAAGACTGCACCGCCAAGCAAATTCTATCGGATCTTACCTACCTGGTATTAACCCGGGATAAGTGAGTGCAGGGAAGTGTGGGGGTATGGGAGTGTGGAAGCCTCAAAAATTGAAGAGGCGAGTGAAAAATTTGTATTTTCTCCTTGCAATTGAAACTCAGATATAGTATTTTTATTATAAAAAAGTTTTTCACTTAAAAGTGGGCAAAAAGCCCACTTTTTTATTGTCTCCTTAAAGGGGTTTTGAGGTTTGTAAGGTATGAAGAACGAGATAATTAACTCCGTAAGAACTTTGGTGGCTCCGGTTGTGGAATCCGAGGGGATGGAACTGGTGGATATCGAATTTAAAAAGGAAGGTAAAACATGGTATCTTCGGATTTTTATTGATAAACCGGGTGGAGTGACCCTCTTGGATTGTGAAAAAGTCAGTCGGGAGGTTGGGGTTCTGCTGGATATTGAAGATATTATCGACCGATCTTATACATTAGAAGTCTCTTCTCCTGGATTAGATAGGCCCTTGAAGACAAAAGAGGATTATCTTCGATTTCAAGGCAAGTTAGTGAAAATAAAAACCTTCTCTTCCATTAATGGACAGAAGGTCTTCTCTGGATACTTGCAAGGTATGCGGGATGATAAGGTACGTATTAGGACTAAATCAAACCAAGAGATCGAAATACCTTATGAGAATATATCGAAGTCTAGATTAGAAGTTGAATTTTAGGTGGGAGGAGATCGACCTTCCTAAAGAGAAGGACTGGAGGGAGACCATGAGCCGCGAATTAGTACAAGCGTTAGAACAGGTAGGGAGAGAAAAGGGGCTCCCTATCCATATTTTAATAGAAGCTGTCGAAGCCGCCATTGAATCGGCAGCCAGAAAAAAGTATAATTCCGGGTATAATTTCAAGGCAGAATATGACGAGAAAAGTGGACAAATCCAGCTCTTCAGTATTAAGAAGGTTGTTAAAGAGGTTACCAATCCGAAAGTAGAAATCTCTCTGGAGGAAGCCAGGAAAATCTCACCGGAAGCTCAAGAAGGAGAAGATATCAAAGTACCGGCAGATATGACGGTATTTGGGCGTATTTCTGCCCAAAGAGCCAAGCAAATTATTATTCAAAAAGTTAAAGAGGCTGAGAAGCAAAAAATTTATAATTTATATAAAGCCCGTGAAGGGGAAGTTGTCTTGGGGACCGTTCATCAGGTCGAAAAAAACTTAATCATCGTAGACCTGGGAAATACAGAAGCCATTTTACCTAAAAAAGAACAATTACCTAAAGAATTTTATCGTCGGGGGGAGAAGCTTCGGGCTTATATTCAAGAGGTTAGAATGGGAAGTAAAGGTCCTCAGGTTGTTTTATCCAGAGCCTGTCCGGAGTTTTTAACCAAACTTTTTGAAATCGAGGTCCCCGAAATTTCAGAAGGGATTGTTCAAATCAAAGGGGTTGCCCGGGAGCCGGGAGTTCGAGCTAAAATTGCAGTGATATCTTTAGATAAAAATGTAGATCCTATTGGAGCTTGCGTAGGATTGCGAGGTTCACGTGTTCAGTCGATTGTAAGGGAACTCCGTGGTGAAAAGATCGACATTATTGAATGGGATGAAGATCCGGCCATCCTGGTTACTCGGGCTTTAAGCCCGGCTAAGGCAGTGCATGCTTCGGTAAATAAAGAGGATCATTGTGTAGAGGTTATCGTACCCGATGATCAGTTTTCACTGGCTATTGGAAGAAAATGGCAGAATATAAAGTTGATTACTCAACTGACAGGGTGGCGGGTTGTGGTCAAACCGGAATCGGGGAAAAAGGATAAATTAGACAAAGTTGCAAATGAAGTGGAAGTTCCAGAAGAGTTTCTACAAATTTCCGGCATGAATCCAAGGATTGCCAGACAACTGACCGAAGCAGGGTTTTTGTCTGCCCAAGAAATTGCCCAAAGTTCGCTTGAAAAGTTATCGGAAGTTCTAGGCAATGAAAAAGAAATAGCAGAGAGGATCCTACACAGCGCTCAGGAGCTCATAAAGCCCCCTGAACCTCCGGATTCTCAGCCTTAGTTTGTAGGGATAGGAGGGAAGATGCATTATGGGAAAAAATGTGAGACTTTATGATCTTGCTAGAAGGCTTGGAATCGCCAGCAAGGATCTTGTAAAGCTAGTCCAGGGGGAAGGGATCGAGGTCACCAGCCACATGAGTTCGGTAGACAGTGATACGGCGGATCTGATTATGGACATATTCAGCTCCTCGGCTGAGACTAAAAAGGGAATGGAAGTAGCTGTAAAGCCCACTCCGACTCAGGAGCCAGAACCTCTCAAGGTCCAGGAAAAAAAGGTCCAGGGAAAGAAAGATGCGCTGGCAGAGGCTGTAAAGGAAAAAAAGCCGGAAATAAAACCCGAGGTAAAACCGGACGTAAAACCAGAAACGAAAAAACCCGATAAACCAACGCCTCCTGCAAGACCTACCATTGAAATGACAGAAGCTATCACGGTGAAAGAATTAGCAGAAAAAATGGGAGTTCCGCCTCCTCAAGTTATTAAGGCCTTGATTAAAATGGGAATCATGGCCAATATTAATCAGATCTTAGATATCGATGCGGCGGTTTCGGTTGCAGAGAAATTCGGTTTTAACGTAAAGTCCATCGATCTAGAAGGCGAGAAATTGTTCCCCGGTGAGCAGGAGGATGAAAGGTTACTGAAACCAAGACCTCCGGTTGTAACCATTATGGGCCATGTAGATCATGGTAAAACCTCTTTGTTAGATGCCATTAGAAAATCCAGGATTGCCGCTACAGAAGCCGGAGGAATCACCCAGCATATTGGAGCTTACAAAGTTCGATTGGATAAAGGGGAGATTGTTTTCCTGGATACACCCGGTCACGAGGCGTTTACGGCGATGCGTGCCCGAGGAGCTCGAGTTACCGATATTGTGGTCCTGGTCGTAGCTGCAGATGATGGCGTGATGCCTCAAACCGTAGAAGCCATTGATCATGCAAAAGCAGCGGGAGTTCCCATTATTGTGGCTATTAACAAGATTGATAAACCTAATGCCGATCCTCAGCGCGTTAAAAATGAATTGACCAAATATGATTTGTTGCCCGAGGCCTGGGGAGGAAATACCATTTTTGTGGAAATATCCGCCAAACAGCGTATTAACCTGGATCTTTTGCTGGAAATGATCTTGCTCCAGGCTGAAATGATGGAGCTTAAAGCAAATCCAAATAGACCCGCCAAAGGGACTATCCTGGAAGCTCGATTAGATAAAGGACGTGGCCCGGTTGCGACGGTTCTGGTGCAAAATGGAACCTTGCGAATTGGGGATCCTTTTGTATCAGGACTTTACTATGGAAAGGTGCGGGCCATGATCGATGATATGGGGCACAAAGTCAAAGAAGCCGGTCCCTCTACCCCGGTAGAAGTTCTTGGCCTGACCGGTGTGCCTTCTGCAGGGGATTCCTTTATCGTTGTCAGCGATGAACGTAAAGCACGTCAAATTGCCTTAAGCCGTCAAGAAAAACAACGGGAGGAAGAACTCTCAAAATCGGCTAAAGTTTCTTTGGAAGATTTATACCGAAAGATTCAAGAAGGAGATGTTCAAGAATTAAGGTTGGTGGTTAAAGCAGATACCCAGGGTTCCGTGGAAGCTATCAAAGAATCTCTGGAGAAATTAAGTACCCCACGAGTCCGACTAAAAGTCATCCATGGCGCGGTAGGTGCCATTACCGAAACGGATGTGATGTTAGCTTCAGCCTCTAATGCCATTATCCTGGGATTTAATGTTCGACCTGAAGTCAAAGCAAGAATATCGGCAGAAAAAGAGAAAGTAGATATTCGCCTGTATAATGTTATTTACGATGCCATATCGGATGTGAAAAAGGCTATGGAAGGACTTCTCAAACCTACCTATAAAGAAGTGATTCTGGGACAGGCCGAAATTCAAGAAGTCTTTTCCATATCTAAAGTAGGAATGGTCGCCGGGTGCCGAGTTCTTTCGGGTAAAATGGTCCGAAATGCCGAAATTCGCCTCATTCGAAACGGAGTCGTGGTTCATCAAGGTCGAATTGCTTCCTTGAAACGATTTAAGGAAGATGTTAAAGAAGTAGCCAGTGGGTTTGAATGTGGGATCAGCTTGGAAAATTACAATGATATCAAAAGAGGAGATATCATTGAAGCCTTTTCTTATGAAGAAGTGGCCTCTAAATTATAGATTAACAATTATCAATTAATATTTTTAATTGATAATTGATAATTCATAATGATCATCGGAATTTGCAGAGTAGAACTTTATCTTCCAAGCAATCACTCCTTAAAAGGAAAGCGACAGGTACTTAACAGCATCAAAAGCCGAATTAAAAATCGATTCAATGTTTCTATAGCGGAAATAGGTCATCTGGAAACCTGGCAACGTTCTACCATTGGGATTGCTATGGTCAGCAACGATAAAAATTACGTGAATCAGGAATTGAACAAAGTCATAAATCATATAGAAGGCTCGGGAATAGTCAGTGTTCTGGATTATGGAATCGAACTAACCAGCTTAAACCATGGAGAATTGTAATATGCGCAGGTATAAACGAGCAGACCGGGTTCGAGATCTCCTCCATCAAGAGGTTAGCCTTATCTTACAACGAGAGATAAAAGATCCTCGAGTCAAGCTAGTGATCATTACCCGGGTAGACCTGACAGAAGACCTTAGACATGCCAAGTTTTATGTAACGATCCCCTCGATTACCCAGATCCAAGGGGTTACGATACCTGAGGAAAAGAAAAGGGAAATTTTAGAAGGGTTGGAGAGGGCCAGTGGCTATATTCGGGGCGAATTAGGTAAAAGATTAGATCTGAAATATATTCCGGAGATTAAATTCGTTTTCGATGAAGCCCTGGAAGAGACCCATCGGGTTCTTCAGCTACTGGATAAAATCAGTTCCGAATCCAAAGGTTAAAGTCTCAGGTTTCGTTAACCTGAGACTTTAACCCTTAATCCTTGGGTTTTTATAATTTCCGAATCACCCTGCCAGAATCCCGAACATTTTTCGTAGCATTCCGGGTATCGATCACAACGTTGGAGTGATCTACCAGCCATTGGTAATCGTAAGCGCTATGATCGGTTACGATGACGGTACAATCCATTTCGGCCAGGAGAGATTCTGTTAAGTTTACCGATTTTAAAGTAATTCCTTCCTCGGTAATTTCAGGAATATAGGGATCATGGTAGTACACCCTGGCTCCCTGCTTTTCTAGAAGACGGATGATATCTAAGGCGGGAGACTCTCGGATATCGTTAACATCCTTTTTATAGGCTACCCCGATAATAAGGATTTTTGAGTTCTTGACACTTCTCTCCTTATCATTGAGAACCCCGGCAACTTTACTGATCACATAATTGGGCATGAAGGCGTTGATCTCTCCGGCCAATTCAATAAATCGTGCCGTATAATTAAGGGTTTTAAGTTTCCACGCCAGGTAAAAAGGATCCAGCGGAATACAATGACCACCCAAACCCGGTCCTGGATAAAAAGGCATAAAGCCAAAAGGTTTAGTGGCTGCGGCATTGATGACTTCCCACACATCGATACCCAATTTATCGCACATCAGTGCAATTTCATTAACCAGGGCAATATTAACACTGCGAAAGGTATTCTCCAGAAGTTTAACCATTTCGGCCGTTTTGGTAGAAGAAACGGGAATCACCTTTTCAATGATCTGCTGATAGAGCGTCATGGCCATTTCGGTACATCGCGGTGTAATTCCGCCGATGACCTTGGGAATATTTCGTGTGGTAAATCGGGTATTTCCGGGATCCACTCTCTCCGGGGAGAAAGCCAGATAGAAGTCTTCTCCAACTTTAAGACCCGTCTTGCTCAATTCGGGTAGAATCACCTCATCGGTCGTTCCCGGATAAGTAGTACTTTCCAAAACGATCAACTGCCCTTTATGTAAATACCGGGTAATCTGCTCTACGGCGGCTACGATATAGGAAATATCCGGATCTTTTGTCTTCCTTAAAGGGGTCGGCACACAAATACTGACGGCGTCGATTTCTTTCAGAAGAGAAAAATCTGTGGAGGCCAGTAATTGCTTTTGTTGCAACGCCGCCTGGACCGCTTCTGAAGAAATATCTTGAATGTAAGAGTCGCCCCGGTTAATGGCATTAACCCTGTTGATATTTACATCAAATCCAATGACCTGAAAACCGGCCCTACAGAACTCTAAGGCTAAGGGGAGTCCTACATATCCCAGTCCGATCACGCCGGCAACAGCTTTTCGTTGGAGAATCTTTTCCTTTAAATCCATTCTATTTTAACGATAGAAGTCCAGAGTCAGGAAGCTGGCTTCTGACTCCTGGATTCTGACTCCTCATTAAACCTGGATAGCACAGGCTTCCTTTATTTTTCGTATCACGCCGGCCGGATCTGAAGATCCAAAGACAGCCGATCCAGCCACTAAAATATCCGCTCCTGCCAGGGCCACCTGGGCCGCATTGTCAATTTTAATTCCTCCATCCACCTCAATTTCCAACCGGAGAATATTCATATCCTGCAAGATCCGTCGGAATCGCTGAATCTTAGAAAGTACAGAGGGAATAAATTTTTGCCCGCCAAATCCTGGATTGACAGACATTAAAAGGGCCATATCGATCTCCTGGACAATCTCCTGCAGGCTTGTTAGAGGAGTGGCAGGATTTAAGGCGACCCCTGCTTTGACCCCTTTTTCTTTAATAAGGTGAACCGTTCGGTGGAGATGAGTACAGGCTTCGACATGAACCGTAATGGAATCCGCGCCACTCTTGATAAAATCCGGAATATAAGCATCTGGATTTTCAATCATCAGGTGCACATCCAGGGGAAGGGAAGTCCTTTTTCGTAAAGCCTCAACCACGATCGGTCCTATGGTCAGATTAGGAACAAAATGGCCGTCCATTACATCTACATGAATGAGGTCTGCGCCCCCGGCCTCGACGATCTTAACTTCTTCGGCTAACCTGGCAAAGTCCGCCGATAATATAGAAGGAGCAACTTTAATCATGAAACAGGTAGCTTGAGACTAAAGACCCCAGACCCGGTTTTACAGGCCTCTGGCCTCTTGTCTCCAATTTTAAAATCGTCGTTGTTGGACCAACATGCCATCGATATAAATTCCTACTAAAGTCTCCCCGATGACCGGCACAGCTACCTGGATGCGCATTCCGGGGGGAAGGAATTGTCTAAAAATTTCAGAAACTCCTTCATCATTATTGACAATTACCCGAACTTCCTGAGTAGGAGGACCTTCTGGAACTACATATTCCAGGGAAACCTGGGTAACCGGATTGGTTGGAATAAATCTGGACTCTACCTGCGGTCCAAAAGACCCTTCACTCACTACCAGATTGACCAGATTCTCTTTTTTAATAATCGTACCCGGCTTAGGATTTTGGCTGATAACCACATCAACCTCAACCCCCTCATAGGCTTCACGTTCGACCCGTCCTACCACAAGCCCTATCTCCTCTAAAACTTTTTTGGCAAAATCAAGCTTCTTTCCAATTAAATCCGGCATGATATAAGACTTTTCGGAAGGCCCCCGGCTCAGAAGAAGATCTACTTTACCCTTCTTACTATATTTAGACTCACCGGGGGGATTTTGAGCAATAACACCATCCATAGGAACCTGATCGGAATGAATGTAAACCGTTCTTCCCGCTGAAAGCCCATTCTGTCTAAGAAGAATTTGGGCATTTCGTAAAGGCTTCCCCACCACGGTGGGAACGGTTACCTCTTCAGGTCCCAGGCTTAGAACCACACGAACCGTTCGGTTTTGTTTTATTCGGGAATTCGGTGCAGGATCTTGAGAAAGAACATGATTTTTAGGTACGCTACTATCATTCTTCTCATCCACCAGTTTGAGACTGAGACCTTTCATGGCTAAAAGCCGTTCGGCTTCTTTAACTTCTTTTCCGGTCAAGTCGGGTACTTCGACTTCACCTCCGGCCAGGTAAAGTTTCATGACAATAAAACCACTCAGGAAGCTCAATCCTACTAAGAAAACCCCAAAGAGAATAAGCTTAAACAGGTCTTTGAAAAATTTTAAAATCATGGCAACTTTACTATAACCGAGCAAACAAAATAAAAAAGCCGATTATTTAATGTTAGCATTTAAACGGACAATGTCAAGTGCAAAGCTCTAAGATTTTATTGTTGACAACCCTTGAATCAAATTTATATCATAGCCTGGTGATGAGGATAGATAAAAATATAGTAGGAAAGAAAGTAGGTGGACTTTTTGCCAGATGGCGAGATAGTCTGGCTCGACTCTTAATTAAGGCCGGATTTACCCCCAATACGCTCACGTTCATCGGATTAGGGATTAATGTGATTGCAACCATAGCCTTTGGTTATCGATATCCTAGATTGGCCGGAATTATCCTGATTATCGCCGGAGCTTTTGATGTCCTGGATGGAGCCGTAGCAAGAATGTCCGGAAGGGTTACCAGTTTTGGAGCTTTCTTTGATTCGGTTATAGATCGATATTCGGATATAGCCATTTTTATCGGAATCATTATCTACTACGCCTTAGAGAAAAGCAAGTTCTATATAACCCTTTCGGTCATCGCCTTGATAGGGACTATTATGACCAGCTATGTACGGGCCCGAGCTGAATGCATCATTCACAGTTGTAAGGTAGGTTTCATGGAGAGACCGGAGCGAACCGTCACCATTATTATCGGTTCTCTAACCAACCACCTTTACATGGTTGTCTGGATTCTGGCTTTCTTCACGAACCTCACGGTAATCCATCGTATCTTCGAAACCCGAAGACAATTAGCTAAAGTCCCTGCAGGCGTAAGTCCGGAACCTCTTCTCTCCTTAGATGAAACGTATACCCCATCCACTCCCCTGGAAAAGGTCCTCCAGGGTATTAAAAGGGTTTTATTTTGGGATTATCCCAGATTAACCTGGCAACACGACCTTCTCTGTGGAATGCTGATAGCCCTTCTGATCTTCGCACCGTATGCCGTATTCTTATTTTTTCTTTATGCCCTGATAGGAATTATTCTCGTAGTTCGCCTGATTTCTACTTCTTCGTCTTAAAATATCCTGGGTCTCCGGGGAAACCTTATTGTTCCGACTCATCCGGGCGTTCAAACTCTTTAAAAGGAGCCAGATGCTCTAAGGGTTCTTCCGCGGGATTATCTAAAAGACGAACCGTGACATTTTCGGGAGGTTTCAGATAAAAAAGATCGCCGTCTAAACTCTGGTTCACCTCAAAACTCTGATAAGTTAATTCAATACGGGTCTTATCTAAAGGTTTATCGATGATTACCTTCCCCGGAATAGGGTAGCTGTCTGCACTTCGATAATCTTCCCATATAACCTTAAGAAGCAGGATCCCGTCGGGAAGTCGATAAGACTCCATTTGGGAGAAGGTGTTGGTGGTTGCATCGATAGAGATCAACTGCCGGGTTTGAGACCGGGTCGAAATTAACTCCAACTGGTATATCTTTTGATCCGGAAAATAACGGGACTGTTTTAAGTTGACCTTGTCTAACCGAGGAGGATTACCCGATAAAATGCGAACCACATCCTCAACGGCCAGATTAAGGCCGGTTAACTTAAACAAATTTGCCTGAGAAGCCGTACCCGAATAATACTGATTATCTCTTTTAGAATAAAGGGAGAGGGACTTACCGTTGGAAACGACGAATAAAGCAGGTTGATTTAAAAATCCCAGGGTTTCCAATCTGAACAAGTTCGGCTTCTCCAGAACCACGACCTCCGTAAATCGATACTTTTTATTCTCGCTGATCAGCCGAATTTTGGCAATACCTCGGAAGTTTTGAAAACCGGCCACACGCTGTTCTATCAACTGGTATAATTCCCCGGTAGATAATTTAGCCGGTGTAGAGAGCGGAGTAAGAGGGGGAGGTAGTTTTTTTGCGCAGCCCTCAACGAGAAGCAAGAAACAAGAAACAAGAAACAAGAAACAAAGAACCGAGGGAGAAAGACGAAAATAACCAGGCTTTCTCAGCTTCGGCCCTTTAGCCTTTACTCCTTGTACCCCTTTTATACTTGTTATACTTGCCCCTTGCGTCCTGTTTCTCACTTTTGATTTGCTTCTGATTTTAGCCTGAGTCGGATCTCGTCTAACTTTTTCTGGACCTGTTTCTCGTTTTCCGGTTTTAATTTTAAGGATCTTTCATAGGCATCGATGGCCTTTTGGAACCAGCCCTTTTTAGAATAGGCATCTCCCAGATGTTCTTGAACGGTCGGATCATCCTGAATTAAGTTTGCAGCCCGTTCCAGTTCCCGAATGGCCTCATCGATCATACCTTTTTGATAATATACCCAACCCAGACTGTCAATGTAAGCTCCGTTGTCCGGCTCCAGCTCTAAAGCTTTTTGAATTGCCGTAAGGGCTTCATCGAGGCGGATCCCTTTCTCGGCCAGCATATACCCATAGTAATTGAACGCGTTACTGTAGGTTGGATCTAGATCCATAACCTTTTTGAACATCTCAAGGGCTTCATCAAATCGGCCCAGGCGCTCCAACACGGCTCCGGTATGAAACTGCAAGGTGGCCAGTAAAGCAGGATCCTTTTCATTCTGCTGGAGACCATTTTGAAGAACCTTTAAAGCATCTTCATAACGTTTGGCCTGGCTATAAGCAATTCCCAATAAAATATAGGCCCGGGTCCTGTCAGGAAACAGTTCCAGGGTTTTCTCAAACACTTTTATCGCCTGATCTTGTTTACCCTGTTGAGAAAGGAGCATTCCAATTCGAATCCGGGTGTCAAAGGATTTAGGATCCTGCTCCAGAACCTTTTCCCATTCCCCCAGCGCTTCATTGTACTTTTGATTCTCCTCTAATGTGGCCGCAAGATAAGCCCGAACCTCAATATTCTCCGGATGGAGGGCCAGATAATCCTTGAAAATCCTCTCAGCTTTTTCATACTGCTTGGATTCATAATAAATAACGCCAATATCGATATCGATTTCACCATTATCGGGATCCGCGCTTTTAAGTTTCTCGGCATATTGTAAAGCTTTGTCATAATCCTTCAATTGGGTATAAAGCCTCATGAGCCGATCCATTATACGAGGATCCTCCCCCATGGCATGTAAGGCCCTCTCGTAAGTTTCTGCTGCCTTTTTATATTGTTTTTGTGTCTCATAAAGGGCTGCTAAAGTGGCATAGGCTTGAATAAAATCGGAATCGGCTTCGATGGCTTTCTCAAAGCTCTGAATAGCCTGATCGAGATCCTTCATTTCAAGATAGACTTGTCCCATCTGATAGAATCCAACTTGAGCATTTTCAGGTTGGCTGGCTAACCGGTTTAAAACCTCTAAAGCCTTGGTATATTCCTTCTTTTCTTTATATAAACCTGCTAAAGAAACATAAGGTTGTACGTCTTTTGGATTGAGTTCGATCACTTTTTGATATTCCTGGATAGCCTGTTCTTTTTCGTTAAGTCCGGAATATACGGCCGCCAGTAATGTTCGAGCGGGGAGATAAGAAGCATCTAAAGCCAAAGC
Organism: bacterium; assembly: GCA_030550175.1. Lineage (GTDB taxonomy): Bacteria > Moduliflexota > Moduliflexia > Moduliflexales > JAUQPW01 > JAUQPW01. Next base: position 41,832 of record JAUQPW010000014.1, on the reverse strand, counting down.
CTTCTCACAAGCTTCCTTAGCCTTATAGAAGTCTCCTTTACGAGCCAAAGCTTTTCCAAGCTCCACATATAAAAAGGGGGATTTATCATCTAACTTAAGGGCATCGGAGTAATGGGTAATCGCCTGTTCAATATCACCCGAAGCGAGGGCTAAGACCCCGAGCTGATAGTGATAGTAAGCCTGGGCATCGATTGCCTTTACATTTTCAAGTTTTTTCTCTGAATTCTCCTTAACTTTATCATGCCCTATGCTGACCACCTCCGCTTGAGATTCCAACGAAGGAGGTGTTGATTTAGCCGTTGAACTACATGAATTTAAAAGGACGATCAAAATCCAGAAAGTCCTCTTGCTTTTAAATAAACGTTTAATCGTATCCATGTGATCCCTTCTAAAGATAGAGTTAGTGTTCATAAAAGCCCATTAACCCATTCATTAAAGACACTATATCGTTTCTACCGCCCCCTGTCAAGGAATAAAGATATTCAGAAAAAAGTGTTGACAATCCCTCTTAAAACCCGATATGAAAAGATTTAACTACTTGACGCATATCCTTTAAGGTAAGAGGTAAAACGTACCGCGTAATGTGTAAGATACATCTAACCTTCATTCGGTAAGGTATAAAAAACCTATTTTATCCCGACCTGTAAATAAACGGTAGTATGTCTTGATAAGTTTTTACATATCTCGGAATAAACCCGACAAGGTGATTTCTTCTCCCAGGGTTGTTTCTTTGTAGGGTTTACCTCAAGTTTGCTGGAAGGGCTTCTTACAAGGACAAGTTACTTCAAATATATGGGGTAGTGTGGCTTTGTAAAGCTAATTGGGCATGGTTCTCTTCCCTCACCCCCGGCTCCTCTCCCCCAGCGTGGGAGAGGGGAGCTGGCAAATCTCCAGATCAACTCCCCGTGTGTTCCCTCTTCCGAAGCTTCGGGAGAGGGGGTTGGGGAGGAGGGCGGAATGGTCAGTCAAATTTAACTTTACGAAGCATTACAGGCAGGAGGTTTTAAAGGCTATGTTTTATGCATTACGCTTTACGGTTTTAAAAGCCATGAAAAAAATTCAGAATTCTCTGAGAATTTTAAGGATTCTCGTTTTAGCTTTAAGCTTTCTCGTTCAGATGACGCTGGTTTTAGAAACTTCTTATGCTGCAGAGGTCATTAAGATTGCGGTGGGAGTTCCCCTGACAGGTCCTCTGGCTAAACAGGGGCAAGAGGTGGCCAATGCAGTTAAGCTGGCTGCTGAGGAATGGAACGAACGGGGGGGTGTACTGGGGGCTAAGATTGAGGTTCTGGAAGCCGATGATCAGGGGAATCCTCAAATGGGGGTTACCGCAGCCGAAAAAATCATAGCAGATCCGGCAGTCATGGGGGTAGTTTATGGAATAACCAGTGTAACCTGCATTCCCGCATCGGAAAAATTTGAAGCTGCCAATCTGGTTATGATCTCCCCCGGATGTACCAATCCCAAGGTGACGGATCGAGGTCTGAAGGTTGTCAATCGCGTTTGTGCACGGGATGATGCCCAGGGTCCTGCGGGGGCTATCTTTGCGGTGGAAGAGTTAAAGGCCAAAAAAATTGCTATTTTTGACGATGGAACGACCGGACCCCGTGGAGCCGCCGATGAATTCGAGAAAAAAGCTAAAGAGCTGGGAGCCCAAACTTTTCGCTTTGTCATTAAGGCCGGAGATAAAGACCTTCGTTCTATACTGGGAACCGTTCCAAAAGATGTGCAGGTCATTTATGCCAGCTTATGGTCACCGGAGGCTTCTCTGATGGCCAAGCAACTGCCAGAGGTTGGCCTGGATGTTCGCATGATTGGGCCTGATGGGCAATTTGAGCCTGTGGATTATATCCAGGCTTCCGGAGGAGCTGCAGAGGGAAATTACGTAAGTTTTCTGGCTCCGGATATGAGAAAAGTTCCTGAAGCCGCCGAATTTGTTAAAAAATTTGAAGCCAAATATGGACCTTTAAGTTCTTATGGACCCTTGGCTTATGAAGCTGCAAATATTATCCTGACGGCCCTTCAAAAGGTCGGTAAAGCCGATCGTGCAGCTATCCGGGATGCAGTCCGTGCCACGAAGGATTATAAAGGAATTCTGGGAGTTCCCATCTCCTTCGATGAAAAAGGGGACGTGGCAGGAGGAGTTATTTACTTTTACCAGGTCAAAAATAATGCCTTTGAGCAGGTGAAGACCATTGTGGTGAAATAAATAATGAATTTTGAACAGACTCTTCAAATTCTTCCCCAGCAACTGGTCTTTGGATTCGCCCTGGGGAGTGTATATGGATTGATCGCCCTGGGGTATACCATGGTTTATGGGATCCTGTTTATGATCAATTTTGCCCATGGGGAGGTTTTTATGATCGGGGCTTACCTGGGTTGGGGGGTTCTCACCTGGCTTTTGTCCCTAAAGCTATCCTTTCTCCACCCCATTTGGGTTCTCCCCCTGTTGTTAGGAATCGCCATGCTGGGATCTGCGTTTGTTGGAGTAACTTTAGAGTTTTTAGCCTATCGCCCCCTTTATAAACGGGGGGCTTCCCGACTTGCCCCTTTAATCAGTGCCATCGGAGCTTCTATCTTCCTGCAAAATGCGGTTATGCTTACCCAGGGAGCCCGCATGAAGGTTTACAGCAGTCGGCTCCTTTTCCCACCCTCCTGGCGAATTCAGGTAGGAGGGGTTAATATATCCGCCATTGTTATCGTTATCACCCTGGTCTCACTGGGAATCATGATAGGGCTTTATTACCTGGTTCATAGGACCACGCTGGGACGTGCCATGCGAGCGGTAGCGGAAGACCGGGAAATGGCAAGCTCTATGGGGATCCCTATCAACCGGATCATCTCCTTGACGTTCTTAATCGGCTCCGCTTTAGGAGGTGCAGCCGGCGTTCTCATCGGCATTTACTATACCCAGATCGATTTCTTTATGGGTTACTCGGCCGGACTTAAAGCCTTTACTGCAGCCGTCCTGGGAGGAATCGGAAATATTCAAGGAGCCATGATAGGAGGACTGACCCTGGGAATTATTGAAAGCCTGGGAGTCACTTTTTTAAATCCGGCTTACCGGGATGTGGTGACCTTTGTGGTTTTAATCCTGACTTTGATCTTTAAACCAACCGGTCTTCTGGGAGAAACCTTGGCCGAGTGGAAAAAAATTTAAACGGCCACTTTTACTGCAAAGACCCGAAGAAAACAGGATGCGGAGATTAACACTCTGTGAGCGCTCCTTGCTATGACGGCTTTATGGAAGGTAACCCGGCATAAAAGACCTGGGAATGCAGGGCTAATTTCCGAGTTCTTGGGCTTCCACTTTTAACGTTCCTTCAGAAGTCTTCTGGGTTTTTGCGGTGAACTCGCTGAGAATTGGCGCTGCTTGAAGTACAAAAATTGACCAAAGATTTTGGGGGATTACGGGCGATCAATGCCTTAGATTTTACCCTGAAAGAGGGGGAAATTGTAGGCCTTATTGGGCCCAACGGATCCGGAAAGACCACCCTGTTCAACCTTATTACGGGGCTCCTTCCGGTTACAGAGGGGCATATTTTTTTTAAAGAAAACCGCTATGATCTGGTGCATTTAAAGCCTCATCAAATTACCGCTTTGGGGATTGCCAGAACTTTCCAGAACCAGAGGCTTTTTAACAAGATGACCGTTCTGGAAAATGTACTGGTAGGATTCCATTGCCGCACCCGAAGCGGGATTTGGGGAAGTATCCTTCGAACCCCTGCTACCCGAAGGGAGCAAAAAGAGGTCAAAGAGAAAGCAGCCCGGCTTTTAGAAATTTTCGGAACACGTCTGATAGATAAGAGAAATGATCCGGCCTGGACGCTCTCTTATGCGAATCGCCGTCGGTTAGAAATCGCCCGGGCTTTGGCGACCTATCCTACTTTGCTTCTTCTCGATGAGCCTGCAGCCGGCATGAATCCTCAAGAAAGTCGAGAGTTAATGTCGGATATTAAGAAAATCCGCGACCATGGCATAACCATTCTGCTCATCGAGCACGATATGACCATTGTCAAGGGGATTTGCGAACATGTCATAGCCCTGGATCATGGGGTAAAAATAGCAGAAGGCGTTTTTGAAGAAGTACGGCGAAATGAAAAAGTTATTGAGGCCTATTTAGGGAGGAGAGCAGGACTTGGAAAAGATGCTTAATGTCAACAACGTGGTAACCTATTATGGACCTATCCAGATCCTGAAAAAGATCAACCTGCACATCTATCCCGGTGAGATTGTTTCTCTGTTGGGTGGAAATGCTTCTGGCAAGACCACCACCATGAAAACAATCTTAGGTATTGTCAAACCGGTTCAAGGAACCATTGAGTTCGAAGGCAAACGGATCGATGGGCTTCCCACCGAAAAAATTGTAAGTATGGGAATCGCCCGGGTTCCAGAAGCCCGTCGTATCTTCTCTCGGATGACGGTTCGGGAGAACCTGGAGTTAGGGGCCTTTGTACGCCGTAAAGAGCCTCCTCAAAGTATCCTAGAAGACCTGGAAAGGGTTTATAAATTGTTTCCCCGGCTCAAGGAACGGGAGAATCAATTGGGAGGAACCCTCAGTGGTGGAGAACAACAGATGTTGGCCATGGGTCGAGCTCTAATGGCGAGACCTCGATTGATTTTGATGGACGAACCTTCCATGGGACTATCCCCGCTTTTTGTAGAAAAAGTCTTTGAAACGATCCAGGAAATTAATCGGCAAGGCGTCACCATCCTTTTAGTAGAACAGAATGCAAATATGGCTCTTTCCATTGCCCATCGGGGATATGTTTTGCAAAATGGTGAGATAGTTCTTCACGATACGGCCGAAAATCTGTTAAAAAGCGAAGCCATTCGAAAGGCCTATTTGGGAGAAGAATAAAAGACCATGAAAACCTCCTGGAATCCTTATCTTAAAGTTGGGATAGCCATAGCTCTGGCTCTTATCCTACCCTTGTTTCTACCTAATGATTACTGGATAGGAGTTCTGGCTCGGGTTGGGCTTTATGCCATGCTGGCCTTGGGACTTAACATTGTTGTAGGGTTTGCCGGGCTATTGGACCTGGGGTACGTGGCTTTTTACGGTATCGGCTCTTATGTTTATGCCTTTCTGGCTTCCCCTCACTTTGATATTCACTTACCTTTTTGGGTAGCCCTGCCGGTGACGGTTCTGGTAACGGCTATCTTCGGAATTCTTTTGGGAGCCCCTACCCTGCGACTTCGAGGCGACTATCTAGCGATTGTAACCCTTGGATTTGGAGAAATTACCTATATCCTGCTTATTAACCTCGACAGGCCTGTCAATATTACCAACGGGGTTAACGGTATTTTAAGCATCGATCCGCCTAAAATAGGTCCATATGTATTTACCCATAACCTGGACTATTATTACCTTATTCTGGGATTCCTTTTGCTGACTTTGCTTGTTTCTCACCGACTGAACCATTCTCGGATTGGCTGGGCCTGGGGGGCCATTCGGGAAGATGAGATCGCAGCACAAGCCATGGGAATTAACACAACCGTTGCCAAACTCCAGGCTTTTGCCATAGGAGCGTCCTTCGCCGGAATGGGCGGGAGTATTCTGGCCTCCTGGCAACGATCCGTGTTTCCAGAAAATTTCCTGTTCTATGAATCGGTCAACATTCTTTGCATGGTTATTTTGGGTGGAATGGGAAATTTAGTCGGAATCCTTATCGGTGCCGGAATCCTGGTTATCCTCCCCGAAATCCTTCGGGAGTTTCGCCTGTACCGCATGCTTTTCTTCGGTCTTTTACTGATGATTCTGATGATTTTTAAACCTCAAGGACTCGATAGAAAATCTTGAATTTGCTTGACAAACGTTTTTCCTTATGGCATTAAATCGATAAAGAACCCTTATTTAGGAGAAAAACATGATAAACTTGCCGCTATTTCTGGAATGGTTTGGAACCCTGTCTTTGCTGTTTAGTATTCTGGCCCTCTATGCGGTCCTTTTTAGATCCCTGCTGGGTAGAGTAGAAATTCAGGATCTTAAGCTTTTCATTTTTGTTATGATAGCCGGGGTTCTGCTTAGTCAACTCCTCTTCTGGGAAAGTGGTGCCTTTGATCCCCTGCGGACTAATCCCGTCCTAAAAATCTTGTGGTTCGGAGGAATTGCTTTTTTTATCGGATCGGTTCTCATTTTATTTTCCTTGATCAGCCGCGCCATTACCCAAAACGTTCCTACGACCCGAAGTTTAATCACCTCCATTGTCTTTAAATTCCTGGTCATTGCCATTGGTCTCTGGCTCACTTACGTAGGTGGGGTTTTTAATCCCAATAATCTTCCCTTCCGAAGTTCTTTATTTACCTGGGCCGGAATGGCTTTTTTTACGGCTTCGGTTATCGCCTTGGGAAGTATTTTATACGATGCCATCTCTACCAAAGTAACCTTTATTACCTCCATTCTCGTCTATACGGTCATCAGCGGAATTATCCTGGGTATTCTTATGCTTAAGTTGAGTGGAGCTCTTTAACAGGTTTTGACAGGATTTTATCTTCCATAAGCTCTAAATCCTCCCCGGTTTTACCGCTTGACACTGGATTAGCTTACTTCTTATAATCTTATAATGATGAAAGATAAAAGCAAAATTACACGACTTATCCGAGAAAGAGTTAATTTCATACTTTCTCACGTTGAGAATACTACTTGAGGGAAGCCAGGACGCGTGGCGAGAGGAGTGAGGTCCTCTCCCGGTGTGGGGAGAAGACTTCGTTGCCTGTTTATTCTGAGCTTAGTCCAAAGGCTCCTCGTAAGGAGAGCTTGGATCTCGTTTTTATTTTTTAACCAGAAAAGGTAAAAAATTCTATTTCATGTAAATCTGGTGTTTGAATCGGACTCCAGATGCTTTAAATAGGGAAGTACATGTTTGATTTACTGATTAAGGGTGGGTATATCATGATTCCCATCCTGTTTTGTTCTGTGCTATCCGTGGCAATCATCATCGAACGGTTCCTGAGCTTGAGAACCGAACGGGTGGTTCCCCGGATATTTTTTAATCGTATTAAAGCCCTCCTCCTGGAAGGTCATATTAATGAAGTTCTGGCCATCTGTTCCAAGAGTGATAAGCCCATCGCTAAAGTTCTGGAAGCCGGAATTATGAAATACTATTTTGGCCGGGATGAGATTAAAGAAGCCATTGAAGATGCCGGGCGACATGAAGCGGCCAAGTTAGAAAAGTACTTGGGGGTTTTGAATACCATTGCAGGAATAGCCCCGTTATTGGGATTACTGGGAACAGTAAGTGGTATGATTAAAGCTTTCAGTGTGATCTCCGTGGTAGGCGTGGGACAACCGGAAAAATTGGCTGCAGGTATTTCGGAAGCCCTTATCGCTACCGCTGCAGGGTTGACCGTTGCCATTCCAACCCTGGTTTTCCATAACTATTTTGCTGAGAAGGTAGATCGCCTGGTCTTGGAAATGGAGAAGCGCTCCATAGAGCTGACGGAAATTCTCGCCCAGAATCAGCGAGATGAGTGGAAAGTATAGTACTGAGTTAAATAAGAACTGAGTTTTTCTGTCTTACTCGGCACTCAGTACTCAACACCTGGTACTTATAAGATGTACGAGCTAACTCCCTTAATGCAACAATACTGGCAGATTAAGAAGGATTACCCGGATACCATCGTTCTCTTTCGGATGGGGGATTTCTATGAAATGTTTGGCCAAGATGCCGAAGTAGCTTCCAGGGTTCTTCAGATTACCCTGACCTCTCGACGGACGCACAAGGAAGAAAAAGGGGTTCCCATGTGTGGGGTTCCCTACCATGCTGTGGATTCTTATCTGGCCAAACTGGTCAGAAGTGGTTTTCGGGTAGCTATTTGTGAACAGCTTGAAGATCCCAAATTTGCTAAGGGGCTCGTTAAACGGGATGTGATTCGGGTGGTTACCCCTGGAACAGTTCTGGACACCCGAATGCTGGAAGCCAAGGAGAACAACTTTATTGTTGCCCTGGCCCAAAAGGATCAGATCATCGGCATGGCTCTGCTGGATATATCTACCGGAGAATTTCGCATTTCGGAATTTCGGGGATATCAGATGGTCCAAAAGTTAAAAGATGAACTGGAACGGGTAGAACCTAAAGAGATCCTGGTTCCTGAAACAGGGGAAGAATCCTTGCTTCTGACTGAGTTATTCGGCCATTCCAAGAAACAAGAAGTAAAAGATAAGAAGCAAGAAACTCTGACCCACGGCTTCTGGCATTCAGCCTCTAAATTCTGTATTACCTACTATCCTTCCCAGGCATTTCTGTACGAAAGTGCCGAGCATATGCTTCGAGAACACTTCAAAACTGCTTCTTTATCTGGATTTGGTTGCCAGGGTTTACTTCGGGGTATCTCTGCAGCCGGAGCTTTATTGAGCTATATCCAGGAAACGCAAAAAACTTCCCTGGATCACATTCGAAGCCTTCGGGTCTTTAATGTGGAAGATTACATGGTCCTGGATGCAGCTTCTCAGCGGAACCTGGAGTTGACCCGAACTATTCTAGACCACTCCCGGCAAGGCTCTCTGTTGGGGCTTTTGGATTGCACGATGACGGCCATGGGAGGACGAACCCTGCAAGCCTGGTTGAAGCACCCTTTACTAGACCTTAAAGCTATCGAGCAACGGTTGGAAGCCATAGCAGAATTTAAAGACAATTTAATTCTACGTGGGGATCTACGAGAACTTCTGGACGGGGTCTATGATCTGGAGCGCCTTATCGGGCGGTTGACCCTCATGGCCGCCAACGCCCGGGATTTGGTCGCCCTTAAACTCTCCATTTGGAAGATCCCGGCCATTAAGAACCTCTTGCAATCGGCAACTACAGGTCGATCATCCTTAATTCAAGATTTGATCCAGGCCTGCGATGAACTTTCGGATATCGGCGAACTCATCGATCAGGCTATTGTCAATGACCCACCCATCACCTTGAGGGAAGGGGGCCTTATCCAAGAAGGCTATAACCAGGAGCTGGATGAACTCCGAAAAATATGCCGAGAAGGAAAGGATTGGATTACCCATCTGGAACAAACCGAACGGCAACGGACCCGGATCAACTCCTTGAAGGTTCGCTACAATAAGGTCTTTGGCTATTTTATCGAAGTAACCAACCCCAACCTTTCCATGGTCCCGGCGGATTACATTACCAAGCAAACCCTGGTGAATTGTGTGCGATTTATCACCCCTGCTTTAAAAGAATATGAAGCCAAGGTTCTGGGAGCCGAAGAGCGAATCGTAGAGCTGGAATATCAACTCTTCCAGCAGGTTCGGGAATTGGTTTCCAAAGAATCCGATCGGATTTTGAAGACCGCTCGGGCCTTAGCTCAGTTAGATGTCCTCTCCTCCCTGGCCGAAGTGGCAGCTCGTTATAACTATACCCGACCCCAGGTTAACGATGGGGATAAGATCGAAATTATCGAAGGTCGACATCCGGTCGTGGAGCAACTCCGCAAAGAGGAGGCCTTTATCCCCAATGATGTCTATCTAGACACCGAAAAAAATACGCTACTGATCATTACTGGACCGAACATGGCCGGAAAATCGACCTTTCTTCGTCAGGTGGCTTTAATTGTTCTGATGGCTCAAATCGGTAGTTTCGTTCCGGCTAAAAAAGCCACCATTGGCCTCGTGGATCGTATCTTTACCCGAGTGGGGGCTTCCGATAATCTGACCGGAGGGGAAAGTACTTTCATGGTGGAAATGAACGAAACGGCCAACATTCTGAATAATGCCACCCGAAAGAGCCTGATCATCCTGGATGAAATCGGACGGGGAACCAGCACCTATGACGGCCTTAGCATTGCCTGGGCAGTGGCCGAATATATCGCAAATAAAATAGGAGCCAAAACCCTTTTTGCCACCCACTACCATGAATTGACGGAACTCACTTCAACCTTACCCGGCGTCCAAAACTATAACGTGGCCGTCAAAGAACAAAATGATGAAATTATTTTTCTTCGGAAAATCGTAAAAGGAGGAACCGATCGAAGTTACGGTATCCAGGTGGCTAGACTGGCCGGTTTACCTTCAGAAGTCCTTCAGCGGGCTAAGGAAATTCTATCTAATTTAGAAGCCGACGGACTGGACCATCGAGGAGCTTCAACCGTCGGAAAAGTAAAAAGATCTCAGAAGATCCTTAAAAATAACTTACAATTAACCCTTTTCACCCCCATCTCTTCACCGGAGCCTCCTTCACAGCCTCACCCTGTGATCGAGGAGTTGAAAAGCTTGAATGTGAATACCCTGACTCCCCTGGAAGCCTTGAATAAATTGGCCGAGTTACAGAAGAAAGTAGAAAGCTGAGTGTGGGGTAGGGAAGTATGGGGGTGTGGAAGTGTGGAAGTGTGGGGGTATGGGGGTATGGGAGTGTGGGAGTAGGGAAGTTCTATTTCTTATACTTCCATACCCCCACACCCCCATACTCCCATACTCCCACACTCCCATCCTTATCTCCATACATGGAAGGCGATTTTGAAGCTCAAAAATCGAGAAAATATGAAATTAATAAGATTTCCACTGCTTTGCTGGGGAATCTGGATCTCAAACAATATCCCCCCAACATCCAAACCCGGACTAAAACCTATACTAAACAACTGGCCGAAACGGTTGTAGACGGAACGGCCCTCTTTCCAGAGGTGGCCAGGAAGTTAAGGGAGTTTATTCGGGAGATTGCCTCCTAATTTGCAAACCCTTGCCGGATCACTTCTCCATTGGGTCCGATAATAATTTCAAGGACAAAGGGGGTACGTCGAAGCCTGGAGTTGAACCTTAAGTCAAAGTATTCTATGATATGGGTAGAACCTAAAGTCTGATAAGTAATCACAGGGAACCTGGCAAACCACAGGAATAACTGAACAACGGGAAGATTCTCGGCCATGGTGAGGTACTCGTTTTTTGGAGGATCTTGAAAAACTGAAAATTCAGGCATTTGAGGCGTTAAAATATTGAACCAATTCTGATAAGAAGCTTCTCGGGTTTTGATAACCCCGGACCAGTTAAAGGGTGAAAGGGGTTGTGGAAAGGCCGCATAGCTGATAACCTGAAGCCCTTGTTTCTGGATGTAACCCTCCACTTTTTTCAAGGCTATCCAATGATTCATCCCACAAAGTCCCATGTAGAAAACAAGAACGATTAATCCAATTCGACAGGGAATGGTTCTGTCCAGCCGATAAATCCATCCCTTTATTCCAGGAACCAGGATGAGGAAAGTAAAAAGAAGGATTATCCCAAGGAGAATCTTCCAGGGAACTTCCTTGTGAACCAGTCGGGAGAGAAAAAGAGTCACGGAGAAAGCCAGAAGGTAAAAAACAAAACAGACAAACCCCGCACGACGAAAAGGGTTGGAGAAAGGAGAGAAGAGAGGTGGAGAGGCTTTCCTATCCTGGGAAGAGGGATTTAGATAAATCCAGACAATGAGCTGAGGAGTTACGACAATCCCCGTAAAGATCAGGTCGATAATAAAAATCATATCCCAGGCAACCCGCCGATCACTGAAAGGAAAAAAGATCATGGTTCCGAATGAAGTCGGTAAGTCTAGGAAAATGTGGCTGAGGATACCCAGCAAGGAGAGGAAATAGAGATTCCAGTATTTTTTGTAAGTACTAAATCGATAAAAAATACCTGCCAATAAGGCTGAAAATAAGAGAGCACCTAAAAAAGAGTGGGTTAAACTCCGATGATATTTTAAATAGAGAAACTCATTTCCCACCAGATCAACGATAATATCACTATCCGGGAAAACTGCACTGACCACCAGAACCGTAGTTGCCACTTTCCCTATTCGCTGGTTAAATCCGGTTTTAGCAATAAGCGCACCGGTCAATCCATGGGTCAAAGTATCCATTTATTTCTCGTTACCTCCGATTTGTCTAAGATCTCATTGGAAACCAATATAATCGTGAAAGGAAAGGGTGTCAATGAGTCTGATAGGGATACGGCGTGTCAGGTTTCTACGAATACAAACTGGTTGCGCATATTTGAACTTTGTGCTACCCTATAGAGTATGATTTCTCAGGGATTAAGGCTCTGCAAGTATTTAGTTTTTCGTCCCATTTTCCAAGAAAAAGTCAAAATGCTCCTCACGGTGATCGGAGTTGCTTTGGGAGTAGCTGTTTTTCTGGCTATCCGGTTGGCTAATGTAAGTATCTTAGAATCCTTCAAAACTTCTCTGGAAGCCATCTCAGGCAGAGCGACTTTACAGATTTCTGCTGGGGAAGCAGGGTTTGATGAGATGATATTGCCGATAGTTCGGGAGGTAGAGGGGATCCGGCAGATGAGCCCGGTTGTTCAAACCACGACTTTACTGGCCGGATCCCAGGGGGAGGTTTTGCTGGTTTTAGGAGTCGATGTGTTGGGAGATTCTGCCGTTCGAGAGTATAAATTTTCTCAACAGGTCCAAACCACCGATTCCACTCGAGATTTCCTGGAACTTTTATGGGATCCCCAGGCCATTATACTAACCCGGAAATTTGCCGAGGAACACAGATTTTCGGTGGGTTCTTCCATTAAACTGGCGGCGAACGAGAAGGTGTTGACGTTTAAAGTAAAAAGACTACTGGAACAGGAAGGTACGGCTAAAGCTCAGAGTGGGAACATAGCCATCATGGACATTGCTGCCGCTCAAGTTGCTTTTAACAAAGTTGGAAAGTTAGATCGAATCGATTTAATTGTCGACGATGCCCGGATTCCAGAGGTTATCGCGCAGTTGAAGGCTAAGTTACCTCCCCACCTCATGGTAGAACGGCCCCAGTCTCGAAACCTGCAAGTTCAGAAATTGCTTCGTTCCTTTCAAATCAATTTAACAGTTCTGAGTGCCATTGCTCTCCTGGTGGGAATGTTTCTGATTTATAACACCCTGGCCATTTCGGTTGTTCGACGAAGAAAAGAGATCGGGACCTTGCGGGCATTGGGAGTGACCCAGGGTCAGATCTGGCTTTTCTTTTTGCTGGAAGCGAGTCTTATCGGTTTTCTGGGTTCTATAGTGGGATTGCTTTTAGCACTTTTACTGGCCCGGGGAGCTTTAAAAGCCATGACCCTCACAGTTTCTTCCCTTTACGTACCGGTTCAGATTGACTCGATAGTCTGGACCCCTGAACTTATCGTGGAAGGACTCCTACTGGGGATTTTAGTATCTATTCTATCTGCCCTGATCCCTGTTTTTGAAGCCTCCCACATATCTCCCCGGGAAGCTTTTCAAGAAGGGGCTTATCCCTTAAAACAACCCCAAAGCTACTGGAAAATCTCCCTGCCAGGAGGAGTTTTACTTGGTCTGGCTTATCTGGCAGCTATCCAGAAATTCCCTCCGAATGATTCGACTGGTGTCATCGGCCAGGTTCCTATTTACGGTTATACCTCTGCACTTCTCTTAATATTGGGAATTGCTTTTCTTACCCCGGCTTTTGTCATTTTCTTTAATTGGTTAACGAATCCTCTGATAAGCCGACTCCTCAAAACAGAGGGAAAGTTAGCCGGTAACTATCTGGTTCAAACCTTAGGCCGTACCACTCTGGCTATCGCTGCGCTTATGACCGCACTGGCCATGGTAGTTGGGGTAACCATTATGGTCAGTAGCTTTCGAAAAACGGTCGAGATTTGGGTCAATGAAACGATAACAGGAGACCTAATTGTAGCTCCCATTACCCGATTTACCCAGGGGGCTGAAGCCAGAGTCCCGGAAGAAATGGTCGAAGAACTCAAGGGAGTGGAAGGGGTTGCAGCGGTGGATTCCTTCCGAACTTTGAAAATCAACTATCTAAAACAAGCAAAAGACAGCCAACCCCAAACCGCTCCCTTAAACTCAGGATCTGGAACAGATCCTGAGTCCCAGATCTTGGGACCGGTTACGCTGGGAGCCGGGGATTTTCAGGTCTTTAAAGAGTATGGAAACATGTTATTCTTAAAGGGAGAGAGGCGCAAAATTTTAGAACAGGCCCTTGAAAAAGGAGAAGCCCTGGTTTCTGAAAGTTTCTCTGTCAAGTACGGTCTGAACGTGGGGGATACATTAACCTTGAATAGCCCTTCGGGAGAACTTCAAGTTCCCATAGCCGGGGTTTTCTACAGTTATTCCACCGAACACGGCTTGATTATTCTGGATCGGCAGCTTTTCAAGAAATACTGGAAGGATCCTTTCGTGAACAGCCTGATTGTTTATCTCAAATCCGGCACCGACCTTCAAAAAGTCCGTGAAGCTATTCTGAATCGTTTCGGAAATACCCATAATATCATGGTAATAACCAACCGGACCCTGCGGGAGACCGTTCTGGATATTTTTGATCAGACCTTTGCCATTACTTCGGGATTAGAGTTGATCGCAATCATTGTGGCCGTTTTAGGAATTGCTAACGCCCTTTTAGCTTCGATTTTAGAGCGCAGGCGGGAAATCGGAATCCTTCGATCTGTGGGAGCTACCAGAACCCAGGTCATGAAGATTATTCTATATGAAGCCGGGCTTATGGGAATTATCAGTCAGCTCCTGGGTTTGATCACAGGTATTTTCCTGTCTTTTATCCTCATTTATGTCATTAACAAACAATCCTTCGGTTGGACGATTCAGTTTTTCTTTCCGTTTACCCTCATTCCAAAGTCGCTGTTGATCGTTTTAGCCACCTCGATCCTGGCCGGATATTTTCCGGCTAAGCAGGCGGTTCAACTAAAGGTTGTAGAAACAATGCGTTATGAATAAGCAACAAAAATCCAAGGTTGAAGTTATTCAGATTCCCACTCCTGACTCCTCTCCTGGGGCTTTAAGGGAGAGAAAACGAAGAGATTCTGACCTTTTATTCTCTCCCCTGGCTTACAGCATAGGAGAGAGATTGAAGAACCGACCCGGCTTTCTGGCTTTTATCTTTTGTTTTTTAATGTCTCCTGTTTTTATTGAGGCGAGCGAGACTCCTCCTTCCTATGTATTTAAACAGGCTCTACCCGGCTATGTCTATTCTTTTCCCAAAGACCATGGATCCCACAACGACTTTAAAACCGAGTGGTGGTACTATACCGGGCACCTGACCACCGAAAAAGGGGGGGAATACGGTTATCAGGTTACGTTTTTTAGGGTTGGGTCAGAGAATGCACAGATACAGGTAAGTCCTTCCCGATGGGCTGCGAAACATCTTTACTTTGCCCATTTTGCCATCTCGGATATCTCGCGTCGGCAATTTTTCTTTACAGAGAAACTGAACCGGGCGGCTTTGGGAAAGGCTGGAGCTGAGGAGGGAAAATACCTGGTATGGAATGAAGACTGGATGGTCAGAGAAGAGGAAAACGGTACCCATCATCTCCGGGCCTCCCAGGATAAGTTTGCAATCGATTTAGTTTTAACACCTCTTAAAGGTCCTGTCATTCATGGAGAAAACGGTATTAGCCAGAAAGCAGAGGGCGTAGGACATGCCTCCCACTATATTTCCTTCACCCGATTAAAAACAGAAGGAACCCTCTTTGTGGAGCATCAACCGATAAAAGTAACCGGAATTAGCTGGATGGACCATGAATTCGGGAGTAATCAGCTCCAGGATTACCAGGTAGGATGGGACTGGTTCAGTATTCAGTTGGATAACCAGACGGAACTTATGCTTTATCACCTGCGTCAAAGGAATGGAAATCCGGACCCTTATTCCAGTGGTACCTTAGTTTTTTCAGACGGAACCTGGCGACACTTAAAGTTAGAAGAAATTCAGATCGAAGTTCTTAAGTTCTGGCAAAGCCCTCTCAGTGGGGGTAATTATCCCATCCAATGGCGAGTTCGCATTCCAGGATACGGAATAGCACTTGAATTAGCTCCCGCTTTTGAGAACCAGGAGCTTCGCCCGGAAAAAACAGGAGTTATTTATTGGGAGGGGAGTGTCAACGTAGCGGGTTCTTATGGGAATCAAAAAGTAACAGGGAAAGGATACGTAGAAATGACGGGTTACGCCGGTAAATTTGATCAAAAAATTTAAAGAATCCTCAAAGGAACCTGGGGGACGCGGGGACTGGAAGACGCAGGGAAATGTCTTTGTGTCTCCGCGTCCCAAGGTCTGTCTGTCCCGGAACGCCGGGTTTCTGTGTTTCTGTCTCTCCGTATTCCATTAAATTCTCTTCAGACTAAAGTACCAGTCTTTGGCTTCAACGCTTTGGTCTTGCAATCGCTTTTCGGCCAGCTCTGTAGTTTGAGGAGCCGGAACGATGACAGGATCACCCGGTTTCCAATTCGCAGGAGTCGCAACCCCGTACTTATCTACTGCCTGTAAGGAGTCGATCACCCGTAAAATCTCGTCCACGTTACGTCCGGTTGTTAAGGGATAATAAATCATTGCCCGTAAAATCTGATTGGGATCAATGAAGAATACACATCGAACCGTCGCCGTAACAATGGTGGGTTCATGGACCATACCGTAGAGCTTCGCTACTTTTTGATCCAGATCTGCAATAACGGGGAATGGAATTTTTACACCCATTTTTTCTTCGATATTTCGGGTCCAGGCAATATGGGAATAGATGCTATCTACGCTATTACCGATCAGCACGACGCCACGTTTTTTGAACTCATCATATCTCCTGGCAAATTCAATAAACTCCGTGGTGCAAACCGGCGTGAAATCGGCAGGATGTGAAAAGAGAAGAACCCACTGTCCTTTATAATTGGACAATTTGATGGGACCATGGGTACTGATAGCTTCAAAATCTGGAACGGGGGCTCCTAACTGTAAAGACATTTGCTATCCCTCCTGATTTAAGGATTCTATGTAATCTAGTCAAAAACCCTTTCTGATTAGATTACATAGATCGAAAGGTAAATCCTGACTAATTAGTTAGGTATTACTAAATTATATCCCCTTAAATCCAATTTCAAATGAAAAATTTCAAATTTTGCTTTCTAATAAACCATGCCGGATTCCCCAATCGCTTACGATTACTTCCTCCAACTCAGTTTCCTCCAGAACGACTTTGAGAATCAACCCTCCGGCTACAATAACATCGGCCCGCCCGGGATCTAAACCAGGGAGTTTTTTTCTTTCTACCAGGGTCATTTTTTTCATCTTATCTAGGAGTTGATCCAATCGCCCTCGGGTCAAACGGAAGCCGTGGATGATGGAGGGGTTATAGGGGATCATTTCAAGATCCATAGCAGCCAGGGTGGTGACGGTCCCGGCAACACCTATCAGGTGAGAAAGGTTTTTTTTGTAGGGGTTAAGAACAGGTCGGATTTTATCTTGTAAATAATGGTGGAGGCTCTGAAATTCCTCTTCCCCGATGGGATCGCTGTGGAGGAACATTTCCGTAGCCCGGACACTTCCGATATTTAAACTGACCATCTGCTCCAGGTGCTCCCGATCTCCGAAGATAAACTCGGTACTACCCCCTCCTATGTCCAGCATGAGGGTTTTTCCGGTCAACTTTGGAAAGGCCAGCACACAGGCCCTGTAAGTCAGCCAGGCCTCCCTCTCACCGGAGATAACTTCAATGGATAAACCCAGTTCACTTTTGACCCGGTTCAGAAAAACTTCCCTGTTTTCTGCATCACGCAAGGCGCTGGTACCGACAGCTCTAATCTCCGAGACTTTATAACTTCTGGCGAGATCCACATATCTCTTTAAGACTTCAAAAGTCCGCTCCATAGCTTCAGGTTTGAGAATTTTATCCTTTCCAAATCCCTCTCCCAGGCGGGTAATGCGGGCTTCATCGTGCAAAGGGGTTATTTTCCCCTGCGGATCTATCTCAGCAATAAGCAGAAGGACCGAATTGGTACCGACATCGATACTGGCCAGTTTTGTCATGGATCTGTTGACCATTGTCTGTTGCTGGCTACAGGAAACAACAAACCATAGCTCATCGATTAGATAGGCAACTCTATTCCAACATCTTTCGCCTTTGCCAGCTCATAGACCTTTGCTGCGACGGCAACATCCTCAATGGCTAAGCCATTGGATTTGAATAAGGTGATTTCTTCAGGAGTCCGACGACCTGGGAGATATCCGGCTACAATGTCTCCCAGTTCGCGAACCTGGCCCCAGTGGAGAATTCCTTTTTCTATGGGAATGATCAGATCTCCGGATTCTATCATACCATCTTCCTTAGAATCGATCACAATGAAATCGCTTCGCCGGATGGCATCATCATCTACTTCACGCCGGATGGCCGAATTAGAACCTGCCACATTAAGATGAACGCCCGGCTCCAGCCATTCCCCCTTAAAAACCGGCTCTCGGGCCGTGGTGATGGTGATGATAATATCAGATCCCCGGACGACTTCTTCTGGAGAATCCATCGGTTGCACGTTAACCTTAAGCAGGGAAGCCATTTCCTGAGAGAAGGTACGACGGGTCTCAGGGGTACGGCTGTAAACTTTAACCGTTTGAATTTTTCGGACGGTACAAACTGCCAGGAGTTGTGTCTGAGCCTGCCATCCTGCTCCGAATATACCTACCGTGCGAGCTTCTGGACGGGCCATATATTTTGTGGCAATCCCGGTCGCAGCACCGGTTCGCATCTGACCCAGGCGATTGGCTTCCATGATAGCCAACAGCTCGCCCGTATCTGAATGGTAAAGGAAAAATAAAAACTTAGTTCCGCCCCGAAAGGTGGTATAAGCTTTAAACCCCAGGGACTTAAAAACCGGTGTAGCTGCCGGCATAATGTGAAGAACCCCATCAGGGAGGCGAACCCTAAACCGAGGCCGATTGATGGCAGTACCCAGACCCTGTTGTCGAAACACTTCTTCCACAATAGGCAGAGTGTCCTCCATGGTTAAAAGCTGGTGAATATCTGTTTCTCGAAGAAATAAGACCATTGTGATGAGAATAAGGAGGCTGGAGAAGCTAGAATGTTTATTCTAAGTCCTACAGGCCATAAATACCTCTCAATGGTAGCGTGAAAGGCTATTACTACTTCATACTACTATCCCTTTAATCGATCCAGTAATTACGGTACTACCCTATAATGTTAAATTTAAATAGCCATTTTGCCCTCACCCCTACACCCCTCTCCCGAAGCTTCGGGAGAGGGGTGTAGGGGTGAGGGCAAAGAACTCCATAAAAATGGGGGAGTGTTTCTGGCCCTCATTTCCTGCCTTGTTATGATACCGTTAACACAATCTTTCCAAACTGAGCCTGTTCTTCCAGCCTTTGGAGCGCTTTTGCAGCTTCTGCAAGGGGATAGACCTGATCGATGATGGGTTTGAGTCGACCGGTATCGAAGGCACGCAGGAGTTCATTAAACTCCCGTTGATTTCCCATGGTCGAACCGAGTATGGAGAGTTGCTTCCAGAAAATCCGAAGGAGATCTTCTTTGGGATTAGGTCCCGAAGTTGCCCCGCAGGTTACCAATCGTCCCCCCTTTGCCAGGCTCAGAATGCACTTCTGCCAGGTATCTGCCCCTACACTATCCACAACAACATCCACGCCCCTTTTCCCGGTCAGTTTCGCAATTTCGGCTGCAAAATCCTGCTCCCGATGATTAATTCCTACATCAGCCCCCAGACTCAGGGCTTTTTGCAACTTTTCCTGGCTACCCGAAGTTACGATCACCTTAGCTCCAGCATATTTGGCGATTTGCATAGCTGCCATAGCTACCCCACCCCCAATTCCAATAATTAAAACCGTTTCTCCAGGTTTCAAAGCAGCTCGGGTAATCAGCATTCGCCAGGCCGTTAAAAACACCAGCGGGAAAGCGGCAGCTTCCTCGAAGGATAAGCCCCCCGGGATGGGGTGTACGCTTTCTTCTGGAACCTTAACAAACTCGGCCCAGGCCCCATCCACATGTTCTCCCATAATTTGAAAATATGGGCAAAGGCTTTGTTCTCCCGCAACACAAAACTCACAACGCCCGCACCATCGTCCCGGGTTAACAGTCACCCTATCCCCTACCTTGACCTGCCGAACCTCTGAACCTACTTCGGCCACTATGCCGGAACAATCGGATCCCAAAATATGGGGAAGAGGAATTTTAATCCCAGGAATTCCGTTGCGAACAAAAATATCCAGGTGATTCAGAGAAGAAGCCTTTACTTGAATTAAAACCTCTCCGGGAGATATTTTGGGTTTATCTACCTCTTCATATTTAAGCTTATCAAGACCTCCATGCTCATGGATGACAATTGCTTTCAACGAAACACCTCCTTTTTGCTCCTCACCACCTCCTGCGTCTATTCCGTAGCTGCAAACTCTTTTCGGGCCTCTTCCAACGAGGACTCAATTTCCTGGTATCGTCGGGATATATGGAAGAGAATCAATTTTTTGACCTGAGCTTCCCGGGCCAGGATTCCGGCTTCCCGGGCCGTAAGGTGATGAGAAATTTTGGCTTTATCTCGATCCTTTTCTAAAAAGCAAGACTCACAATAAAACAAATCGGCCTCTCTGACCAACTGGATAATCTTCTTTCGAGTAATTTCATCAAAAATCGTATCCGTTACATAAGCAATTTTTCGTCCCTTTTTAAATTCTAAGAGCTGCTCCTTCAGACTCTGAATCGGATACCACTTTCCCTGAACCTGGATCATTTCATCCGGTCTCAGAGGATTTCGGGCCCGCTCTTTTAATTCTTTGAGCCATGGGCCTGGTGAAAAACCCAGGCTGGCCAGGCGTTCCTTATTTACATTATAGGAATCCTTCTCGGTAAAGGCATATCCAAACGAAGGAATCATGTGATCCAATGCGGCATACTCCACTTTAAAATCCTCGGTCTCTACTAAAACGGAAGAGGTTTCCCCCTCAGAAATATCTTCTTCTTGAAATCCCCGATGGCTATAATAGGAAGCGGATATTCGCTTCCCATTTCGGATTTCTACTACGGTGATCTTTAACTTTAAATTGTAGCAGATATTCCAGGTATACCCGCTTAACTTCCCTCGGACATTCTGAAGGATTCCGGGAGGCCCATATACAACAAGGGATTTAGGCTCATCCAGACTCATCCTCAAAATGATATCAAACCCGATGAAGTGATCCACATGGGTATGCGATACAAAAATAAAAGCAATCTTTTTGATTTGAGCTACACTAAAATTATTAAATCCACAATCGAACAGTAGCCCCATCTTTTTATCCACCAGATCCACGTACAGAGAGGGATCTCCTTGCTTACCTCCACCCAGAGACGATGTGATAATCATGATACTGCCGAATCTTAAAAAGTAAAAAAAGATTGAAATATCCTCTATAGTTCTGTAAACTGATGTACAACAAGGGAGTAAAAGCTGTAAGTAAAATATCTCCAGAAGCTTTCAAAGTCAATTAACAATTAACCATGAACAATTGTTCATTGTTCATTGTTTATTGTTCATTGTTATTTAAGTATGTCCGAAGTGAAACGGCAATTTGTTAATTTTGCTTTTTATAAAGTGGACCCTATCTGGAGGCGACTTTCTCAGTCGGAGCGAGAGCTTGGTAAGAAGGAATTTATCTCCGTAGTCGAAGAGTTTGCATCGAAGGACTCCCCTTCGAAGGTTATGACCTACAGTTACACCACGGTGGGGATTCGACCTGAAACCGACTTTTTGCTATGGCGGATTTCTTATTCCCTGGAGTCTTTTCAAGAGATGGGCACCAGCTTGCTATCCACAGGCCTTGGGAAGTATTTAGACACTCCCTATTCCTTTCTGGCCATGACCAAACGTTCGATCTATGTGGATAAGATCAGCCCGGAGCATGGAGAAAGTCGGTTACAAATCATTCCGGCTCAGTCCAAATTCTTGTTCGTTTATCCCTTCGTAAAGAAGCGGGAGTGGTATCTGATGACCAAACCGGCCCGACAGGGAATTATGGACGAGCACATCGAGATCGGAAGCCGTTATACTTCCGTGAAGTTGAATACCACTTACTCTTTCGGCCTCGACGATCAAGAATTTGTAGTCGCCTTTGAAACCGACAAACCGGAGGATTTCCTTGATCTGGTCATGGAGCTGCGGGAAACCGAAGGGAGCCGTTACACCGTACGGGATACCCCGACGATTACCTGTATTCGGAAGAGTTTGCAAGAAACATTGGATAGTTTAGGAGGATAAACCATAGAAGGAGGAAAAATCAAGATCCCCTGGATTAGAAACGGCCGATCGGGATCTTTTCAAGATCCTCCTTTTTCCTTATTCCATCTTGCTGCAGCCTCTTCCAGGGCCTGAGGGATCGGTTTACGTCGAGTGATGACCTCCTGGGCGGCTCCGGCTATGGTATCAAAAAGAATCTCTACTTTTTCCGGAAAAATGAAGGGTCGAGAAGTTTTTTGAACATAATCCACCCAGGCCAGCATTTCTGCGGCTTCAGGGGTTTGAAACCAGGGGTCTTGATAGGAGGATTTACGGGTCGGCATCTCCTGAGCCACTTTACCGATAAGGGCTTGCTGTTCTGGACTGATGGAATGTTCGATAAATAACCAGGCCTCTTCCCGATTCTTACAATCTTTACCCATCATTAAGACCTGTCCGGTGGTCAATGCCGGACAAGGTTTATCCGGCTCGGGGGAAGGAATGGGAGTAGTGGCCAGGTTCATACCGATCCCCTGACCGGCCCGGGCCGTGGAGACCCGATGGCTTCCCTCCGTAATCATGGCCGTCGCGCTGGATTTGATCATCTGCAAGCTGGTATCGGAATCCACAGAGATGACACTGGTCGACATGGCCTTGTAAGTATGAACTAAATCGTAAAGGAATTGAAAAATCCGAGCTCCCGCTTCGTTATTAAAATTAGCCTTCCCCTGATCGTCCAGAATATTAATCCCCTGGGCCCAGAGGTTACTGATCATAAACTGACCGAGCTGAACCCCCTTGTCCCTGGATCTCTCCATGGCCATGGTAAAGCCGGTCCGACGACCTGTGGTAACGGCTTGAGCTGCCCGGGCCAATTCCTCCCAGCTCCGAGGGGCCCCAAATCCGGCCTCTCCTAGCCAATCCTTTCGGTACCAGAGAAGTCGAACCCTCAGATCCCGGAAAAAAGCCATCCTGCGTCCCTCGAAGCTAACCTGCTCGAGGGGATAAATAAAATCTTGTTGCTGTTCCGGACTCCATCCTTGAATATAGTCATCTAAAGGAAGAATCGTTTTAGCGGCCACTTGCTGGGCCAGATAAAGGTTAAACATGCTGATTACATCGGGTGTTTTACCGGCCTGGGCCGCCTGAATCAACTGGAGTCCAGTGGTTTGCCAGGGGACAATTTCTACCGAGACCTTGATATGGGGATACTTTGCTTCGAAACTCTCAAGGATCTGATTCTGAGCTTGAGAGCGGGGATTCGGATCCTTTGGATTTAAGAAAGTCCAGTACCGAAGGGTTACGGATTTTTTATCCTGAGCCTGGGTTCTCCGAAGGGTGGGAAATCCACCTGTAGCCAGGAATCCCGCAGCAGCCCCTATCTGTCCGGCTTTCTGGAGAAAGGTACGACGCGATAGTAGGGGTTGTTCGCTTTTCACCTGAGTGTATCTGTTGCCCGTTGTTCACGGGATGGCATTTAGGATCGTCCCTATTCACCTTTATTCCCACGCCGTGGAAGCGGGCCTTCGATTCCATAAATAAATCCCTTCTACAAGGAACAATGAACAACAGACAAAGAACTGCTAGATCTTCCTTGTATATTTAGCTAATTTCTCTTCATCCAGTTCCATTCCAATTCCAATCCCTTGGGGTACAAAGGCATAGCCATCTCGGACGACCAGGGGATTTTTGACGATATCATCGGCAAGCCACCCGGCAGGACCTACATGAAAATCTCCCCCCCAGGTGGCATTCCACGTTGCCGCATAGAAATGGGCAGCAGTAGCCGATCCTATACTGGTACTCGGCTGATTTCCTGGATAAATGGGCAGATTTGCAGCCTGAGCCAGGGCAGCAATTCTCTGGGCATAGTAAATTCCCCCGTGTTTAGCCAGTTTGATTCCAAAGATGGAAGCGGCCCTTTTCATAATCAGGTCCAGAGCAGATTGAAGGGAGTGGAGGCTTTCATCGGGCATAATCGGAATACCTAAAAGCTCAATAAGTCGAGCCATCCCATCCAGATCCCATATGGCCAGAGGCTGTTCTACCAGCTCCAAATTAAAGGGAATTAACCCGGTAAGAAGTTTCAAAGCCTGGATAAAACTGAGGGCACCGTTGGCATCGACACGAATCCCAATGTTGGGTCCTACGGCCTCTCGAATTGCTGCGACATTTTGTAGATCCATCTCGGGCGCTAAAGCCCCTATCTTTAATTTTAACAACTTAAAACCTCGATCCACAGCCCAGAGGGCTTCTTCTACCATCTTCTTTTTATCTTTAATCCCAATGGTCCATACCACTGGTATCTTCTCACGATAGCAGCCACCCAAGAGTTGATAGAGAGGAAGCCCCAAGGCTTTTGCCATGAGATCATACAGCGCATTGATTACAGCCGCTTTAGCATAGGGATTACCCCAAACGGCATTCTCCAGGTCTCGAACAATCCGTTCGATGTCAAAGGGACTTCGTCCTAAAAGGAGCGGTGTAAATCGCTCTCGAATCAAAGGAACTATGGTTACCTGAGACTCTCCACATCCCTGAAACCCATAAATCGGTTCAGTCTCGCCAATTCCAACCAAATCCCCTGCCCTTAGCCGAACGATCACATTATCTTGAAACTCTAAAAGCATGGTGGAGAGCTTCATAGGAACCCGGTTGGGTATCCGAATGGGAATCACTTCTACCTGATCTATTTTCATATTCCTGTCCGCTGTCCTTTGCTTGTTGGTTTCTATCCTTCCTTTGAACCTGTCAACCCCGCGCAACTTCTAACAAACAACGGACAACTAACCCTTTACAGATCCCGATGATAGTCCTTTAATGAAACTGCGCTGGAGGAAGATAAACAAAAGGATAATGGGAAGCAAAGCTATACAGACGGCTGCCATTAATTTACCCCATTCGATGCCATAAGCTCCGATGTAGTAATAAAGTCCCACAGGAATCAGACGTTTATCATCGGAGGTTGTCAAAGTAGCAGCTAAAATAAACTCATTCCAAACGTTTACAAAGACAATAACCGCTGCTGCAGCCAATCCGGGTCGGGTTAGAGGCCAGATGATTCGATAAAATGCTCCAAGCCTGGAACATCCGTCCATGAGGGCAGCCTCTTCCAATTCCCTGGGAATAGTCTCAAAGAACCCTCGCATCAGCCATAAAACCGCCGGAATTTGCCAGGCCGTATAGACCAGAATCAAAACCCAGTAAGTATCCAGCAATCCTACCCGAGTGGCCAGCAGATAAAGAGGGATCAAGACCACAATGCCCGGAATCATCACCGTTAGGAGGATGATAAATAACAGGGTATTTTTTCCGGTAAAAGAAAAGCGTGCAGCCGCGTATCCCCCATGGGAAGAGAGGGTCAGAGTCAATAGAATGGTCATGAAAACCACCCACAGGCTGTTCAGGAAGTAGCGGGGCATGTTGGAGTTATAAAGGACGTGGATATAATTTTCAAGGGTTAGAGGACTGGGCAGCCACTGAGGAGGATAGAGAAAAATAGTAGCCTCTTGTTTAAGAGAAGTTAAAATGGCCCACACAATGGGAAAAATAGCAAACAGAGAGGCAGCTATAAGAATCCCATAAACAACCATCGATTCAAGATATTTTGAAAATTTACCGGGTCGCCGAGACATTCTTATACAGTATTACCTTGTAAAGTTAAATTTGAATAGCTACTCTACCTTTACCCCCAACCCCCTCTCCCAAGGCTTCGGGAGAGGGAGTGCTTGGGGAGTTGATCTGGAAATTTGCTGGCTCCCCTTTCCCACAGCGTGGGAGAGGGATCGGTAACTTTACAAAGTAGTATGAAGGATGCGTAATGAGTTAAAACCCATCACTGAGTACTCAATATTTTTTTACTCGGTATTTTCTTTAACACACGGCTTCAGTCCTCAAAATCTTTATATATAGAAGACTAAAAAGTATATTGAATAATAAGATATAAATAGCTATGGCGGAGCCGTAGCCGATATGATAAAAATTAAAAGCCTCTCGATAGACTCGCAGGGAGATAACTTCGGTAGCTCCCAAGGGTCCTCCACCGGTTAAAACCAAGGGAAGGGTAACCATATTGAAGTAGTAGAGGCTCAGCATAATAATTGCAATCAACAGCGTATTTTGGATAAGGGGGAGGGTAATTCGCCAGAATCGGGTCCAAGTCGATGCCCCATCTACCTTTGCAGCCTCCAGGAGTTCTTCTGGAATAGTTTGGAGTGCAGCCAGAGTTAATAACATGGGATAAGGAAAAGATCGCCAGACATTAACGAGGATCAGGGTAGGCATGGCGGTTAGAGGTTGGCTGAGAAAATCCACGGGAAAACCAAACCAAAGTTGAATAAAGTAATTAACAGGCCCATAGCTTGGGTTAATCAACCAGCTCCAGAGAAGCGCACTGATGAGTTGTGCTACAACCCAGGGGAGGATGATCAGAGTCCGGAAAAGAGTTCTAAATCGCAGATTACGGTGGAGAAGCGTAGCCAGTAGAACCCCAAAAGGTACGGCCAATATCAGAGAACCAAACACATAAATCAGGGAATTCAGAATATTTTGACGGCCCGCGGGTTCCTGAAGGTAATTCCAATAGTGGCGAAAACCTACAAACTCCGTTTTTTGAAGGTAAGATGTTTCATAGAAACTTATATTTATTGCGTGCAGGATCGGAAGAAAGGTGATCAGGAGAACAAAAATAACGGCCGGGGAGAGAAAAGCCAGAGGTAAGCTATTTTTTTTTAGCCCTGCAGAAAACCGATCCCTTAATCCTTTGGAAGAGAAAATGTGCTTTCTCAGGAAAGTTAACGCACCGGGATAAGTTTTTATAGATGAATTCTCCGGGTTTTCTTTGACTTCGGGAACCATCTGTCGCATAGGTTTAAACCGTTCAGAAAGGGTTGTTTAAAACAAACCTATGAGTTATTCTACTTTAGGTATCTCAGTTTAGTAGGGATGTCAAGAGAAATAGGAGAACAAAATGTGGCGAAGAAAGATCTTCATGATGCTTCTTGTACTTTTAGTCGGCTGTACAGCAACTCCTTTAAGATTGGATATCAGTAAATATAGGTTACGAACCATTGGCATCTATGGAAGTTTAGAGCGGCACAAAGGTTATCCTAGAGAAATTTTGAGATTTATAAATTTTAGTCTGGAAGAGAGGGTCTCTCAATTTCTCATGGAAGAGAAAGGGTATCGGACCCTTCTGTGGCCTCCAACTTCTCATCCCCAGAGTGAAAGCCTGGCTTTGACCACGGCCGGTAATCAGGGAGCCGACAGTCTTTTGGTTTTAAAAAGTTCCCTTATCTCCTCAACGCCTTCTGAGTTAAAATTAGAAACCAGGTTCCGATTGCTCACGATACCCGATCAAAGAATTATTTACAGGGGAAGGTTTAAAGCCATCGTCGATCCCGCTTCGAATAAGGTCGATTATATTTCTGTAACAGAAGGTTTGAAGGATTTCCCGGGGAGAGAGTGACCATCTATAAAAAGCCATTGACTGGGTCCCAAATCTTGGGGTAAATACAAGGAGAGGAGATATTTTATGCATATAAAGGAAACACCTCCCGACTTTGGATATTTCGGCCCTATTTTTTTGCCCTTAATAATTCTGATTACCATTCCTGTAGGTATTTATTTCCTTTATGTTCGGGTAACTCAACCCAGGCGAATGTTTATAATGCTCTGTACGCTTTTCCTGATGGTTTCTCTTCTAAAGGGTTATCTGAAAACTTATTATCTTGTTCCAAAACCTGAGATTCCTTTAAGGAAGGCCTATGAATACTTATTCTTTGATAAAAAGTGGCCTAGAGAATATGAGATGAAGCGAAGAGCTTACGTACAGTCTGTGGCATTACACCCGAAGGTATATTATGTACATGACTTTATCCTCAGCCCGTTGTGGTATGCCCTGGTCCTAAGTCTTATTCCTTTTGGCATTTTCACCTTTTTCGGGAATTCCCTACCTGGAGTCAAAAAAAATACTCTATAACCGTAAAGTGCTGCAGGATCGGGTGTCTTTTAACAACCGGCCAGATCAAACTTCCCATGAACCTTCCGGGTAGGCAAGGTAAAGTGAAGAAATTACCTTGTAGGTTATACTTAAGGAGCTTTTAGTATGAATCCGAGAATAAAGCTAAAAAAGGGATATACCTTTGATGATGTTTTAATAGAACCCAAGAGATCTTCCATCATCTCCCGAAAGGATGTCAATGTATCCAGCTATCTTTCTCGTCGTATCAAATTAAACATTCCCATTGTAGCAGCGAACATGGATACGGTGACCGAAGCGACCATGGCGATTACCATGGCCCGGTTGGGGGCCATGGGGATCATTCATCGTTTTATGAGTATTGAAGAGGAAGCCGAGCAGGTTCGGCGGGTCAAGAGGGCAGAGAGTTTCATCGTCAACAATCCTTGTGCCCTGGAGCAGCATCATACCTTGAAGGAAGCCAAAGCGGTTATGAAAGAGTATGGAATTACCAGTGTCATGGTTGTAGATAAGCAAGGGAAGCTGGTGGGTATTCTGACTTTCCGGGATATTCGATTTGAGGAAAATCTGGAGGAACCTATTTCAGAACTCATGACCCCCAAGGAGAAGCTGATTACCGCATCTCCTAACATTACCCTTCAAGAGGCCAAGGAAATCTTTCGAAAACATAAGGTTGAAAAACTGCCCCTGGTAGATTCTGAGGGTTTCTTGAAAGGACTCATCACAGCCAAGGATATTCTCAAAATAAGTCAGTATCCTTCGGCTATGAAGGATAAACAAGGAAGGTTATTAGCAGGAGCAGCCGTTGGGGCTACGGGAGATTATAAAGAAAGGGCTCAGGCTTTGGTTGAGGCCGGAGTGGATGTTTTGGTTATCGATATCGCCCATGGACATCTCGATTTGTGCATCGAGGCGGTTCAAACCCTCAAAAAAACGGTTCAAGATAAAGTGGATATCATTGCAGGTAATGTAGCTACAAAGGAAGGGACCCGAGACCTTATTGATGCAGGAGCCGATGCTGTGAAAGTAGGAGTTGGGCCTGGAGCCGCCTGCGATACCCGGCAGGTAGCCGGAGCAGGAGTTCCCCAACTCTCTGCTATTTGGGAGTGTGCTGAAGTTGCTCGAGAACGGAATGTTCCCATCATTGCCGATGGGGGGATTAAGGATTCGGGAGATATTGTAAAGGCTCTAGCCGCCGGTGCCAGTTCGGTTATGATTGGAAGATTGTTTGCGGGAACCGATGAAAGTCCAGGCCAGAGTATTATCCGAAAAGGTCGTCGTTACAAGCTTTATCGTGGAATGGCTTCCCTGACAGCTGCCTCCGATAGATCAATTCGAGAAGGCTCTTTACGAACTGAAAATTTAATCAGTATCGTTCCTGAAGGGGTTGAAACAGAAATTCCTTATCAAGGAAGTGTGGTGGATATTCTTTTCCAACTAGAAGGAGGCCTGCGTTCTGGAATGAGTTATTGTGGGGCAAAAACCATTCCTGAATTGCAAGAAAACATAACCTTTATCCTCATAACCGATGCCGGGCGGAGAGAAAGCCTCCCACACGAAATTTAAGGACGGCAGGTAGAGTATAATGCGTTCCGGGGTAAGTTTTTGACCTGACCCCTTCCCGAGGTAAGAAGAGAGAATCTGGGTATACATGCCAGGATAAGGATTGAAAGCTTCGGCAGGGGATCTGGTTGTAGCCTCCGGCAGGAGCCGGAATTATGGAAGCCAGGCTCGTTGGAGGCTTAGAAGCATTTCGCTCTGAATCCCCTGGCACGGGCCAGGGGGTTAAAATCAGATCGCCTTGCAGGAGTCTGACAGGCTTCCATTTGAAATCTATGAACCTTCGCAAGAGGTAGGAAGATTGCCTATGCCTCAACTTTCCCCTTCCCTACCAGGGAAGGGAAGTCAAAAGGGTTAAACTACAAACCTGCCCTTAAAAGAGAGGACGGCGGGTTGGGGGAGTAAAAGGATTGACAAGACCCATCAACCACCATCCATTAAAAAAATGATTTTCGTAGACTTCAAGAAATATCATGATGATATCTTTCGGCTTTGTAAGATGATCGTGGAAAGTGGAGAATCCTTTGATTTCGTCATAGGAATTGCCCGTGGAGGTCTGCCGCCCAGTTTTTTTATCTCTAAAGCTTTAAAAGCTCCCATCGCTTTGATGATCAGTAAGCGGTACCCTGACGAATCCAAAGGTCAGGCTCCCATTCTTCAAAAACCGATTTTTAGCAAACATTTAGCCAGCCTGGATAAAATCCAGGGACAGGGAATTTTGGTCGATGATTTGGTAGATGGCGGAGAAACTTTAATCTATGGTATGGAATATCTTCAGAAGGAATATCCTGGAATTCAATTAAAAACCGCGGTTTTATATAAGAAAGCCCATTCTCGGATTACTCCGGATTTTTACGTTGAAGAACTCCCTCCCGAATGGATCACCTTTTTTTATGATGAAGAAAAGTTCTGGAACAAAGGATCATGAAAAGTGTGAGGGTGTGGGAGTGGGGAAGAATATACCCCCATACTTCCATACCTCCATACTTCTATACCTCCACACCCCCACACTCCCACACCCTCACACTTTCATTTCTCATCTTTTATCCTGCTGTAATCCTCGAGGGTATCGATATCCTGGATAATAGCCTGAGCTGTTACAGAAATTTCCAGTATATCTTCGGGATGAGACCGAACTATGTGGTTGAGTCCAAAGGGATTGGCAGGATCGGTCTTTAAAATTTCCTCTCGATATTTCCCATCCAGGAGAACAGGATGGCCCCGCTTCCCTTCGTATTTGGGGATAATAATTCCGTGGGTTCCCTGCCGATAAGCTTCGATGAGTTGGTCAATCACAGAGGGAGGAATATGGGGTTGATCCCCCAGCATGACCAGGATAGCCTGGTTTGACCCTGATAAAACCTGAAGGCCACGCTGGAGGGAAGAGAGCATCCCCTGGCGGTAATTTTCATTCACGACAATGGTCACGGGTAAATGCTGAATTTTTTCCAAAATTTGCTTCCATTCATGACCCAAGACGACCACAATTTTATCCACCTGAGAGTTGAGTAGATTATCAATACCCTGTTCGATCACAGTCTTTTCCTTAAAAGGAAGAAGTTGCTTTAACTCTCCCATTCTTCGGGATTCACCGGCTGCGAGCAAAATAGCAGAAATCAACAACGGTAAATGATAAGCCGTGGGGAGTGAACGGCAGGGAGTGGCCCAGCCATCCACCGTCCATTGCCCATTGCCCCAGGTCTTTTCAATACATAATGATCCCGGCACATACGTTAATATCCTGGCCGGTTATATTTTTTGCTTTATCGGAGGCCAGGTACACAACCATATTGGCAATATCTTCTGCATTCACAAATCGATCTAAAGGAGATAGAGCTTTAAAAGCGGCGGCCATTTCTTCGTAGGACTTTCCCAAGGCTTTTCCCATGGTTGTCATCACATTATCTAAGCGCTCCCCCGCCGTAGCCCCCGGACAAATCAGATTGACGGTAATGTTAAACGGACCAAGTTCTACTGCCAGGGTTCGATTAAATCCGATCAAACCCATCTTGGAAGTGGTATAAGGGGTACGATTTTGAAGAGGGCGTTTGCTACTAATAGAGCCAATATGGATGATCCGTCCGCTTTTCTTGGCTTTCAGAGTGGGAATCACATATTTACAACAAAGGAAAGGACCGCGAAGATTGACTGCCATGGTTTCTTCCCACTCCTCTAGAGTCACATCTTCACATCTGGCGGTTGGCCCGGCTATCCCGGAGTTATTAACCAGAATATCAATAGTTCTAAAGGTCTCCAGAGTTTTCTGGACCATGTTCTTAACCTCTGCTTCCCTGGACACATCGGTTCGGATTTTTAAGCTGGTTCCTCCGTTAGATTTAATGATCTGAGCCGTTTCTTCCAATTTAGCTTCATTGCGGGAAGCCAAAACTACTGAGGCGCCTTCCTTTGCCAGGGCAATGGAAATGGCCCGCCCAATCCCCTGACTGGCTCCTGTCACAATCGCCACTTTATCTTTTAACTCCATGAATCCCTCCTTTTGGTAGGCGCAAAGTCACGACTCCAGGTTTGAGGATATTGATTCGTTCGACCTGGAGACGCTTCGCATAACCGGGTATTCGATTAGGGTCCAATTCTCTTTAAGTAAGAGAAAAACTATCTCCTTGTCAAGGAATTACCCCCAAATCTGATGGAGGTATCCTTACTCTATGGGAAGACCTTTTAATCCTTCAAGTTATAAGAGAAATCATTCCTATGACTTCAAAAAGGCTCGAAGCCGGATAATGAAGGAGAATTTAGAACCCTCCCATCCCTCAAGTGAATAACCCGGTCCGCATATCGCGTAGCTTCTAAACTATGGGTTGCAAGAAGCACCGTATACTCCGACTCCTCGGAAATGGACTTTAACAATTTAAGGATATCTGAGCCCGTTTTGGAATCTAAATTCCCGGTCGGTTCGTCGGCCAAAATAATCTCGGGATTATGAATTAAAGCCCTGGCAATGGCTACCCGTTGCATTTCACCCCCGGAGAGTTCATGGACGGCATGAGTCATACGATGGGATAAACCGACCCGGCTAAGCAGAACTTCTGCTTTCCGACTGGCTTCTTTTGGAGAAACTCCCTGGAGTAAGAGGGGGAGTTCGGTGTTTTCCTGGACATTTAAGGTGGGAAGCAGGTTAAAAAACTGAAAAACAATCCCGATCTTTTCCCGGCGAAGGAGAGATAACTGACGATCGGTCAGTTTTCCCAGAGGTAGACCGTCAATGAAAATTTCACCCGAGGTAGGTACATCCAATCCGCCTACCAGATTCAGAAGGGTACTTTTCCCACATCCACTTGGACCCATCAAGACTACAAACTCCCCCTTACCCATTTCGAGCGTTACATGCTGAAGGGCCACCACCTGTTGAGAGCCACGATTATAAATCTTTGCAACATCCTGAAGTCGAATCACTCAATTTGCAAATCTCCTTTTGGAAGGATTATAACCTCCCGGGCAAGCTGTGTCAATGCCAGGCCGCCAATTTGTATCTGTAGCCATCTAATAGGTGAGGTCAAACACCTCCTGTTCTTTGATCTGCTAAACGGATACAGACATCCTCAATTTTACTTGACGCCACATGAAATTTTATTAGCATAAGATAAATAGATGGGTAAAAAAAACGTTAAAATTTCATCTCACAGAAAAGGAGAGTCTATGGCCATTGAAAAAGGTTTGAAGGGTTCTGTTGAGAAAGTGGTTGGAGAAACGGATAGTGCAGATTATTTCGGAAATAAGGGTTTTCACCTTTATGGAACTCCTGCATTAGTGGGACTCCTGGAGTATGCTTGCGGTAAAGCCATTGAACTTCATCTTCCTCCAGGGTCTGGAACCGTAGGAACCATTGTAAATATCAAACATTTGGCCCCAACACCCCTGGGAATGAAAGTTCGTGCAGAAGCAGAGTTAAAAGAAGTTGATGGACGGAGACTAGTTTTCCACGTGGAAGCCTTTGATGAAAAAGAAAAAATAGCCGAAGGGGAACACGAGCGTTACCTGGTAGATTTGGATCGATTTTTCACAAGAGTAGAGAATAAAAAGAAGAGTTAACCTATCAAGGGAGAGCAAGTTATGATGATAAAAATGATTGCCAGTGTTCTCTGCTTTGTTATCGGGGGACTCATGCTTATTGGATTTTTTGTTAACCTTGAGGAAAAAGGTTTAACAAAGAGTGATTTAATCGCCGTGATTTTTTTTGGAGTTCTTCCCATAATTGTCGGAATTGTCCTGCTGAGGAGTAATTATCAGAATCAGAAGCGGGCTCGAGAGGCTCAAGAAAGGGCTTTAAAAGAAGAGAAAGAAGGGGAAATTATTCGCCTGGCCCAGCGTAAAAAAGGGAGACTCACCGTTACGGAGGTTGCCGCCGCAACTTCTCTAACGTTGGAAGAGGCCGAAAAAATCCTTCAGGAAATGGTAACCCGTGGTTATGTTGGGCTAAAAGTCACCAATTCCGGTATTCTGGTCTACGAGTTTTATGAAATTACCCGCGGAGATAAAGATTCGGCCAAGGGTATCCTGGAGTAGGGGTTAATTCCAACTTGACAAACCAGGTTAAATCGAATATGACCGTAATCGGAAAGTAATAACAAACATTCTCCCGCACGGACTCAATCCTGCTTAACTTAAAGGAGGTAGATAGTTATGAAGAAGGAGATTTATTTTATCCTGGCCCTGGTATCTGCAACAATTTTATTCTTTATCTCCGGTACAGAGGCGAAAGAAACGGTCAGCATCATGTGGGCAGAATATGATGGACTTACTCCAGAATATGCTCAGAATTTAGAAAAGGCCTTTGAAGAGGCGAATCCAGATATCGATCTCAAAATTATTTCGACCCCCTGGAATGAATTTCATGATCGATTGATCACCTTTGTGGCCGGAAATCAGGCTCCGGATCTTTCGGTTATCGGAACACGATGGCTTTTGGAGTTGATGGACATGGGAGTGGTTGAGCCTATCGAGCAACATCTCAGCAAGGAGTTGATCAATAATATCGAGCCTGCAGCTATGGAAGCCAAAATCGGTAACGTTCTTTATGCTCTTCCGGTTGCCATCGGTACCCGCATCATGTACTATCGCTCAGACTTAATCCCTAAGGCTCCAGAAACCTTTGAAGAAATGTTGGAGATTGCCCAGAAGATTCATCGTCCTCCCGATTTATATGCCATCGGCATGATAGGTCAGAAGTATGTGGAACTGACAGAATTCGCCTATTATCTTTTTGGGAATGGCGGCTACTTCTTTGAAATAAATCCCGATGGAACTTATGGAAAGTGTATTGTAAATAATGAAGCGGGAGTTGGAGCATTGACTTTCATGAACGATCTGGTTAACAAGTACAAGGTCACCCAGCCCGGCGTCAATGCCTATAAACGGGATGAAGTCCAGAATCTCTTCCTTTCGGGTAAATTAGGAATCATGCTAAGCGGAGGTTTTACAGCGGCTCTTTTAAAGCAAAAGAATGTCGATTTTAAATGGGATGTAACTCCTATGCCCCATTTCAAAGGAAAACCTCAGAGTACCCTTCTGGTCACTGATTCCATTGTGATGTTCAAGTCTTCAAAAAATAAAGCGGCAGCGGCTAAATTTCTGGAGTTTTTCTATCAGGATAAATGGCGATTGGAATTTGATAAACTCGTCGGCTTTCCTCCGGTCACAAAATCTCTGGCAAACCATGAATATTTCCAGACCCCGGTCTATAAAACCATGATTCAGTCAACTCCCACTGCCAAGGGCTGGCCTCTTATCCCTGAATGGCCGGAATGCAATGACATTATCTGGGAAGCCATCGAGGCAACTTTTCTAGGCCAAAAGCAACCCAAGGAAGCTCTTGATGAAGCTGCAGCAAGAATAGATAGTCTTCGGGCCCAGAAGAAAAGATAATAACGCACCGGATAACTTTTTCTAATGGCTTGTCCCTGAGTTCTGCCTGTCGTGGCAATTGCTGATTTACGGAACTGGTTCCTTAAGTCAATCCCATGAGGGGAGAAGGTAACTGTAACCATTCAGGAGGTGTCACTTTTTTCTGCCTGAACATCTCCTTAACCCCATAAGGTGCCAGGATAAGAAGGTCAGCCCAGGTGGGGCGACCTGTGTAACAGGACGTTGCTACGGAGAAAAAATTCTGAATTTCTGAATCCCCCGACTTGCGTCGGGGGCTACCAACCGGTCGCCCCTGACGGGGCTTTTCAGCTTAACCTGGCACGTATGGGATGAGGAGAGAGTAGAGACTCTTGCAATCCCCGAGTTTCCCCTTCCTGCATCGGGAAGGGGATTGGGTGAGAAAAAACCTGCCCCTGAAAGGGAAAAGGGCCTACCTGCTGAACCGATACAGACCTAAGGCAGAGCCTGGGAACAAGTTAAATTTAAGTAAAAAAGGTCTAAGGTATTAGAAGAAGGCATCCTTTCAAAAAAAAATCTTTTTTAAAAAAAACCTCCTTCTGGAGGACAGAATCTAAACTTGCCTATTTTTTCCTGTTTCCTGCTACGGCTTTCCTGATCGCGTTCATGTTCTACCCTATTGCTTATGTCTTTGCCATGGCTTTTTTCAGAACTAACCGTTTGGGTAATCTGGTTGAGTATATTGGGACCGACAATTTTGAGACCCTGTTTAGAACGGCAGAATTCTGGCAGGTAACCCTTAGATCCATCATCTGGACGGCTCTGGCAGTAGCGGCTAAAACCCTGGCAGGATTGGGAATTGCCCTATTACTGAATATTGATTTTAAAGGAAGAAAATGGGCCCGGACTCTAGTTATCATACCCTGGGCGTCTTCTGTTCCCATTAGTGCCATGCTCTGGCAATGGACTTACAATAATGACTTCGGTCTTCTGAACTATACCCTGCGGGTTACCGGTCTCTGGGACGATCCTCCCATCTGGCTGGCCTATCCACGTTCGGCTTTCTTTGCCAATCTCTACGTAGATATCTGGATCGGAATTCCTTTTATGGTTCTGGTCCACTTGGCCGGTCTCCAGGCCATTCCCCAGGAACTTTACGAATCCGCCGAGGTCGATGGGGCGAATCCCTGGCAAAAATTTTATTATATTACTCTTCCCTTACTCAAGCGGATTATGTTGATTGCAACCCTGTTATCGGTCCTGTGGACTTTTAACGATTTTAACGTTATCTACATCCTGACCAAAGGAGGACCTGCCGGTTCTACGGATATTCTTATCACGTACATTTATAAACATGCCTTCGAATTCCTGAAATTTGGTACTGCAGCCGCTATGGCCGTGATAACTTTTGGAATTCTTCTGACGGTTAGCTTAATTTATGCCTATTTTTATTTTAAAGAGGAATAGAAAATCTTCTCTATGAATCGCAAAGGACTGCGTAAAATTTTGTTATATGTCTTTGTCACCGGAATTTTACTTATCTTGCTCTTTCCTTTTTTTGTTATGGTCTCAACAGCCCTTAAGAGTGTCGATGAAGTCTACACTTCCCCACCCTATTGGATCCCCCGACATATACGGCTACAAAATTTTAAAGAGATTTGGGATAAATATCCACTGTTTCATTATTTCCTCAACAGCTTTCTTATTGCTGCCGGTTCGACCCTTTTAAATACCGTTCTATCGGTTCCTGCTGCTTATGCAATATCCCGTCTTCGTTTCTTCGGACGGCGATTTTTACTTTATCTGTTTTTGGTGGTTCAGATGTTTTCCCCCATTATTGTCATTATCTCTCTGTTTAAAGTCATTGCCGGCCTGGGATTATTGGATACGCGTCTTTCTTTGATCCTGGTCAACACCGTATTTACACTGGCGTTTTCCATCTGGATGCTCAACGGTTATTTCAGTACGATTCCGATAGAGCTGGAGGAAGCGGCCTTAATCGATGGATGTACCCGCTGGAAGACTATTACGAAAATTATGCTACCTATTGCCATGCCCGGGGTTGTCACCACGGTTATTTACACGTTCATTGCTTCCTGGAATGAGTTCATGTTCGCCCTGAAATTTATTACCTCCCTGGAGAAGAGACCCTTAACCATCGGCCTCTATAATTTCATTGGACGATGGACGGTACAGTGGCAATACTTAATGACCGCCTCTCTATTGGCCTTGATTCCTGTTGTTATTTTGTTTATGTTGATCGAAAAACAGTTGGTCAAGGGACTCACGGGAGGTGCTCTCAAGGGATAATACTTTGAATACTTAACTCGACAACGTTAAGTGAGATTTTAACCTTAAAAACTCCACAGGAACGATCAGTCTGTAACAACCGACCAAGCCCTGTAGGGACGGCCTGTAAAATTCCGGCATCGTTTTTATCTACAACTCGTTTCTTGTATGTTAAAGATAAAGTAAGTTAAATTTAGATTACTCCCTTATAAAAATCTTTTGAGGAGGGTAGAGATCGTTCGCTCCTTGGTTAAACAAACCGTTCCGTAGCATAGGTCGCCCCTGTTTAAATCGTCTCAGCTCGAACAGTTGTCTGGGCCAATAAAAGCCCGCATCTTACAAGACCGAGCCAGGAGTTTAACCTTAGGAAATAAAAAACTGCACCTATGAATCCGAAGAATGTGCCTGAATTGGAAGTTTATGGGAACTGGAAGATAAAATTTGTTGAATCTTTCCTGAAAGAGATGATATGGTAAAGGGTAATACAAATGAGAAGTTAAAAACGATTCTGACCCAATGATATCACCGTTTTGAGTATTGTGTGATAAGCGATTAGTCCAGAAGTACTTCATAACTCGCAAGCCCAGCGGGATGCAGAACCAGGTTCAGACATTGACGTTCTAATCCGTTCTCAAAGGCCCTTGAGATTCCGATCATGAAAGAACCCAAAACTTTCTCTTTCTTTCTCAAAGTCCGTAAATATGAACTGGACTCTTTTGGTCATGTAAATAATGCCGTGTATTTGCATTATCTGGAGACTGCCATCGATGAGGCTATGTCCTCCTTAGGTTACACAGTCCCAAGGCTTAAAGAACTCGGAATCATCATCCTCGTTAAAGAACTACATATTGAGTTTAAACACCCGGCATTGCTTGGAGATGAGCTAGAAGTCAGAAGCTATGTTTCAGAAGCCAGAATGGTAAGAGGTACCTGGCATCAACAAATTATAAACCGAAAGACCGCTAAGGTACTGGTTGAGGCCTATAATACTGGGGTTTTTCTCGACCTGGAGGGTAAACCTACTAAAATACCCCGGGAAATAGTCGAAGCCCTTTTACCTTATACAAAACAAGGATAAGGTCTTTAAGGAATAAAAAGGAGGGAAGATGATATTAGAAATCGCAACCATTTCCGTTAAAGAAGATCAGATGCAGGCTTTTGAAAACACCTTTAAAAAAGCTGTTAGAATCCTGGCCTCTACGCCGGGTTATATCTCCCATGAACTTCAAAGATGCCTGGAGGTTAAAGGAAAATATCAATTGTTGGTCCGATGGCAGACCTTAGAGGCCCATACCGTAGGGTTTCGGGGTTCTGAAGGATATAAGGAGTGGAGGGCTTTTATGAATCCCTATTTTAACCCTCCACCACAGGTTGAGCACTTTGAGCAGGTAGATCCATAAAAAATTGATGTGTCTATCAGAAAAGTCCTGATCCTGGTATAGGGCATGACTTAACCCATAAAATATCGATAAAATCAGGTACTCTTTTCAGGAACTTTTCAGATAGATTCTGGATATGAAACTAACGGTATCAGAGCAACTTAAGAAGATTAAACGTGGAACGGTTATGGTTTTGCCGGAAGAGGATTTAGCTAAAAAGATCGAACGATCCCTCAAGGAAGATAAACCCTTAAAGGTAAAGTTAGGATGTGATCCCAGTCGACCCGATCTGCATCTTGGACACACGGTTGTGTTAAGGAAACTTCGTCAGTTTCAGGATCTGGGTCATGAAGCCATCCTGGTTATTGGAGACTTTACTGGGATGATTGGAGATCCTTCGGGGCGATGTAAAACTCGCCCCCCCCTGACTTTGGAGGAAACCCGGCTTAATGGACAAAGCTATTTTGAACAGGCTTCCAAGGTTTTAGATCCTACCAGGGCCCGTATTGTTTACAATTCCCAATGGCTGGGTAAGATGACCTTTGAAGATGTAATCAAACTATCCAGTAAATATACGGTGGCTCGAATGTTGGAACGGGATGATTTTCATAACCGTTTTATCCGAGGAGAACCTATCAGTATCCATGAACTCCTCTATCCCCTGGCCCAGGCCATGGACTCAGTTGCCTTGCAAGCGGACGTTGAATTGGGTGGGACAGATCAAACCTTCAATTTACTGGTCGGTCGAGATATTCAGCGGGAATACGGACAAGAGCCTCAAGTTATCGTTACAATGCCCATCCTTACAGGCCTGGATGGGGTAGAGAAAATGAGTAAATCCTTGAATAATTATGTAGGAATTACCGATCCACCTCAAGAAATGTACGGGAAAATCCTCTCGATACCAGATAAGTTGATTTATGATTACTTCGAGCTTCTAACCGATACCTCTGAAGAAGAATTGGCCCGGATCAAAGCAGATCTCCAAAATCCTCAAGTAAATCCCCGGGATTTAAAGCGAAGACTGGCCCGTGAAATTGTTACGATTTACCACTCTGCCGAAGATGCTAAGAAAGCAGAAGCCGAATTCGATCGAATCTTTGTGGAAAAAGAAGTCCCCTCTGAAATTCCGGAGTATATTCCGGAGGTTCAAGGGGATAAAATCTGGATCGTCAAGCTTTTGGTCTCATCGGGAATGGCAACCAGCAATACCGATGCCCGACGACTTATTGCCCAAGGTGCCGTAAGTTTGAATGGTGAACGAGTTCAGGATGAAAATCTGGAATTACCCCTCAACAGAGATTTTATTTTAAAGGTTGGTAAGCGTCGATTCCTCAAAGTTGTTGGACGGAAATGAGGAACTCCCATTTTTCTGTTGACATTTTATAAACTTTAAAATGAACTAAAATCAATAAGAGCCGTTTAGAGGGGCGAAGTGTTCATGGATAAATTTATCCATCAATTCTTCTCCATAAGTGCTTCGCCTCTACTATGATCAGGAGGTAGAAACGTGAAGTGTACGGGTAGGCTTTTTATGCTCTTCTTCATCTTTTTTATCGCCCTTATAGGAATAAACCCTTCTCAGACCCTGGCCGATCATATTAAAATAGGTTTTTCCGGATCCCTAACCGGAGGTACTTTTGACTTTGGTCAGGCGGCTGTAAGGGGTTTTAATCTGGCTATCAAAGAATACAACGAGCAAGGAGGTTATCAGGGGCATCCTGTTATTGGAGTTGTCTATGACGATGAAACGCAACCGGCTAAAGGAGTTCAGAATACCACCCGATTAATTACCCTGGATAAGGTTATTGGAGTCATCGGTCCGGTAAATAGTGGGGTTGCTTTAGCTACCATTGATATAACCCAAAGGTATGAGATACCCCATATTATCTCCATTGCTACGGCCGTTCCCTTAACGCAACGCTATAAGAATGCCCCTAAAAACTATATTTTTCATCTGTCCTTGGTGGACAGTGCTCAAATTGCCCTCATGATAGAATATGTTAAAAAGAAAGGCTGTCAAAGGGTCGGTCTCATGAACGATACAACCGGTTGGGGGGAAAGTGGTCGACAAGAAGCTTTGAAACAATTAAAAGAGAACGGTATCACACTGGCTGCAGAAGTTCAAAGGTTTGCCGTTGGAGATACCGATATGACCGCCCAGCTTACCCGGTTAAAAGAAGCCCAGGTAGATTGCCTGATGGCCTTTGCTTTGGCCCCCGAGGCCGTTCAAATCTTAAAAAGTATGGACAAGATTGGGTATAGAATTCCCTTTGTAGATACCTGGGCACTTCTCGCTCCCAGTTTTGTGAAGCTAGGAGGTAAGGAACTTGTTGAAGGGGTTGTGTCGGTAAGCTCGTATACTATCGATCACAGTGAAAAGGCTAAGGAATTTCATAAAAAAGTTGTGGCAGAGTATGGGGATGATTTTTATCCCATTGTAACCGCCCAGACTTACGATGCAACCCGTCTTATGTTAAGGGCCTTGAGTAAAGTAGGACCTGATCCTAAGAAGATCCGGGACGCTATAGAAGAAACAGACGATTTCACCGATGCCGTGACGGCCATTTCTCCTAAACCTTATAGCAAGGACGATCATGAAGCTCTGGGACCTGGAAAAGGCTTCTTGGTTACTTATAAAAACGGAGAGATTGTTCGATTGGAAATGTAGAAGGTAAAGGGCAAAAGGTAGAGAAGAGCCTACACCCAAAACTATTCGGTGCAGGATGAGAATTCTTACCTTTTGCCTTTTGATTTTAAAATGACCAAACTCTGGCAAGCCCTCATCAGCGGTATGGCGGTCGGGAGCATTTATGCCCTCATTGCTCAAGGATACTATATTACCTCGATCACAACCAATACCCTTAATTTC
>JAUQPW010000117.1 GCA_030550175.1 bacterium | reverse complement strand
GGTGGTACCAGAAGTCGTCGAGCTAACCCCGAGGAGGGGAGGCAGACGCCCAAGGTATGACCCATGATTGGGGTGAAGTCGTAACAAGGTAGCCGTAGGAGAACCTGCGGCTGGATCACCTCCTTTCAAGAGAAAAGGGAACGTACGATCTCCCGCTGAACCCCGTTCGATTTTCTCCAAAAATAGGGGGTTAAACTCTCTTTAACCCCCTATTTTTTTATCTTAATCTCCCTCCCCCTCATTCTTTACTCACTTCCAACCGTATAAGTCTCCAAGAATTTTTGAACAATAACCCGAGTGCCCGGAGAGACCTCTTTAATCTCCTTTACAAAATTTTCAACTTTCCCAGACTCACCCAGCTCGGCAATTTCCTCAGCTCCCTCTGAAAAAGGAAGTAGAAAGTTATCCCAATGGGTCGGAATGACCACCTTGGGATTCAGTAACTTAATGATTCGATAAGTATAATCTTCGGTATTCTCCCGGGCCAGGGTTCCTAGAATCGCCACATCGGGAGATGGTAAATAACGAACCTCGTTTTCAATAAAATTTGCGCTCCCGATATGAAGAATGGTATATTTCCCCAGACGAAGATAGTAACCGAACGTCCCCCCCTCTTTAAGGTCTGCAACCTTCAAAGGAGGCTTTAAGGGCGCACCCACCACACCCGGAATCCCAACCCGTTTTTTCCCGTTCAAAGAGTGCAGGCTGGGAATGACTTTTACCGAAAAGTTAGGGAACTTGATCTGCTCACCGCCTTTCACCGGAATAATCTGCTCTTCCGATACATCATAGCTCCGAAGGATATTGGCCGTTGATTCAGAACCTATAACCCTGGCCCCTGTCTTTTTGGCTATATAAGGAACATCCATGAGATGATCCCAGTGGCTGTGCCCCACAAGAATATAATCTGCTTTTTTAATAACTTCGGAGATTAACGCCACGCTGGAATTTAATTCTTCGTCTCCCTTAAAATCTTTACTAAAAAAATTTACCGGTGGCCGTGTTAAGAAAGGATCAATGAGAATGACCGTATCTCCAAAGGTTATTTCATAACCCGCAGTACCTAACCATTTAAGGATGGGAACCGGACCTGAGCTTATTTGAGAGAAGACGGCACTGGCTAAAATACCTAAAAAAGCTATGTAAAAAATCATGAGGAATTTAGCTGGTTTCTTCATGGTTAACCTCCAAGATCTGAATTCCGTTCTTTGTCATAAAACAAAAACTCCCTAAACGATACAATCCTTAGGAAAAAGGTTTGTCAAGGGTTTTTCTTTTATAGACCCATTTTAATTTTTCACCGAAACTTAAAATTCTTCTTGAAAACGACCCTGAGTTTAGAGTAGGCTTAAAAGGAGACGAGGGATGGAAAAACTCATTCTCCTATCCAGGCAGAGATAAAGATGGACTTATTAAAGGGGGGAAGATCTTACTATGAAAAAAATTCTTGTTATTGACGATGCTCTTCCGGTTCGTGAAGGAATCGCCGCTATTTTGGGTTTGGAAGGTTTTGAAGTAATCCAGGCAGAGAATGGTTTGATTGGGATACAACTGGCACGGGATTACCTGCCCGATTTAATTATCTGTGATATTATAATGCCTGAGCTTAATGGCTATGATACCCTGGCTATACTACGCCAGGATCCAACAACGGCCGCAATTCCGTTCATTTTTTTGACGGCTAAAGTCTCCAGAGAAGATATGAGACGTGGCATGAATATTGGGGCAGATGATTACCTCAGTAAACCCTTTACCACCCAGGAATTACTTTCTGCTGTTAAAACCCGGCTTGAAAAGCAAGAAGTGGTCCTCAAACGAAGCGAG
Organism: bacterium; assembly: GCA_030550175.1. GTDB lineage: Bacteria > Moduliflexota > Moduliflexia > Moduliflexales > JAUQPW01 > JAUQPW01. The sequence goes on along the minus strand of JAUQPW010000117.1, from coordinate 14,369 downwards.
AAAAAACTGGAAGATTTGCGAGGAAATATTATCCACGCACTCCCCCATGAGTTTCTTACCCCCTTACATGGAATTCTGGGTTTCTCAGAGTTGCTCATGGAAAATTATGAGACGGTAGGACGGCAGGAAATTGGAGAAATGGCGCAGATGATCCATTTATCTGCAACGAACCTCCACAAACTTATTCAGAATTTCCTTGTGTACGCACAAATTGAACTCATAGCCACGGATCCTAAGAGGATAGCAGCCTTAAGGAACAGTTTTACCGAACATCCCAGAATGATTATTTCAGAAGTCTGCTGGCAAAAAGCTAAACAACTGGAAAGGGAGAAGGATTTGGCTTTAGAGCTTACGGATACAAAGGTCCAGATCTCGGAAGAAAATCTGAAAAAAGTAGTCGAAGAATTGATCAGCAATGCATTTAAATTCTCCCAGGCAGGAACGCCCGTTCATGTCACCACAACAACCCTGAATCATTTTTTTATCATTGAAATAAACAACTTTGGAAGAGGGATGACGTCCCAGCAGATTGCCGATATTGGGGCCTATATGCAGTTTGAACGAAAATTCTATGAGCAGCAAGGAACAGGGCTGGGACTTATTATTGCCAAACGCCTGGTAGAATTGCACGGAGGGAGTTTGACCATCCAGAGTATCCCTGACCAAAAAACAACGGTTTACGTTAAACTCAAACGCAGCATTCCCCTACAGTGATGAAACCCCCTCGAATAAAACCTTCAGACTCCGGGAACCTTGCAAGCAATTTTGTTAAACCCCTGATAAATCAAATAAATCAAACTGGAAACCGGCCATGTACCCTATTCATCCCTTTGTTATCCATTTCCCCATAGCTTTTTTTACGGCCAGTACTCTTTTTATGATCCTCTATCTGAGTGAAAAAGAGGTGGCTTTTGAAAAAGCTGCTTATTATTGCATGATCTTCGGCTATATCGGTGCTTTAGGAGCTTTTATTACAGGGAGTATTGACTTTAGCCATCTTGCGGAAACCGATCCCCGACAGGGGGCCGTGTCAACCCACGCTTATTGCGGAGCCTCTTTACTTTTAATCTACGGAGTAGAAATCGGGTTGAGGCGTAAGTATCCCAAAATTTTGGATGGCTCCCGGCGATGGCTTTATTTTAGTATTGCAATACTGGGAAACGGAATGGTATTTGTTACGGGATGGTTAGGGGGGCAACTGGTTTACGGGCTAAAGGTGGGAATCGAATGAAAAAAGAAGTTAAAATATCCCAGGAAATCCTGACTCAACTCAAAGCTTTTCCCTGCACAAATATTTTAGATGTATTACGGGCCCACGGTTATCTGAAAGTTTACATGGAAGGGGTTCGAAGTTTAATTCCGGGAACCCAGCTTGTTGGGCGAGCGGTGACCCTTCGATTTTTACCTCAGCGACCCGATCTTCAGGAAGAAACGGTCGGAAAAGAAAATACCCCGGAGTATCGGGCCATAGAGTTATGCGGCCCGGGTGATGTGCTGGTGATAGATGCTATGGGATTACCCTACGCCTCCGTGGGTGGAGATATCAAATTCTTACGCCTTAAACTCCGTAAAGCGGAAGGAATCGTAACCGATGGAGCCCTTCGGGATACCAAAAGTTTAAAAACATACGGATTAGGACTCTTTGCCCAGAATAGTACGGCCAAGGCAGGTCCCATGGATATCCTTCCCTATGAGGAGAATGTAGCCATTCAATGTGGAGGGGTTCTGGTCCTACCGGGAGATGTGATCCTGGGAGATGACGACGGGGTTGTGGTGATTCCCCAGCATCTGGTCCACCAGGTAGTTCAAGAGGCTACAGAAAAAGAAGAACTAGAACAGTTCATCAAAGAAAGAATAATAGCAGAAAAGGTCTCACCCGGCAAGTATTATCCTCCTCGGGAGTCGACCCAGAAGCTGTTTGAAGAGTGGAAAAAGAGAAAGTAGAAAGAAAAAAGTATAGGAGTATGGAGGTGGGGGAGTGTGGGGGTGTGGAAGTGTGGAAGTGTGGGAGTATGGATGTAAATTCTCCCATACCTTTATACTATACTCCCACACTCCCATACCCCCACACTCCCCCACCTCCATACTCCCACACTTCCACACTCCCTACGGCGGGGGCATAATGGCAAAGCCAACCGCAATTCCCAGGGCGAGGATTACGGCAGCCAGGACAATAGCAGCAGAGACATTTCCTTTTTTGATTTCTTCCCATTCATCAATGGGAGTGACCCGACTAAAGACCCACAATAAAATTCCTAAACCGAGAGCCATGGATATGGCACCCACAATTCCCCATCCAATTGCAATCAAGTAATTCACTAAAACATGCATCGTTCCCCTCCCTCTTCATTCTTCAGTGGGTAGTTTTTGTGTTGTGTTTACGAAACCGGTTTCAACTCCGGATACCCCACCAGCAGATCATCTTCGGTTAAAACATCGGTCGTATTCTGAGGGGTCCAGAGCACCTCAACGGCCAACAGCTCCCGGGCGGAAAGCGATCCCAGCGTAGTCAAAAGTTTCTTCAGTTCATCTGCATTCATAACCGACAGGGGTTGGAAGACCGTCCGGGTAGTTGCTACTATCAAGGTGATAACCAGATAATCCCCTATTTCCTCTCCATCTCGATTGGGTTTGGCTTCCCGTTTCTGAATACGTCCTTCCACATTGGTCAGGGTTTCTTCAGAGAATTTGGCACGTTCGGTCATCACCCATTCATCGAACTTAGATTCGGCCACTTCATAGGAAGGTGTAGATACCACCTCCACCCCCGCTTGCATCCAGTAGTCTGGATGACGGATAAGGGCCAGGGTTGTCTCCTGCAACAATTGCTGAAGACCTGTCGGGTCATCGGTATTTACCGTTTCGGCCAGCTTATTCAGTTCTGTTTGAAGTTCTTTAGCAGCCGATAACAGCGCGAGCTGGAATTTGATAACCTGAGCGGCAGCCAGACTCTTTGAGGGGACCCTGAGACCTCCTGAGGATCTGGAGTTCATACGGGATAAAACAATAACCGCCACAAAAACCAAAGCTCCCACAACCAAAGCCCAAAACAAGAGGTTACCCATACTTGGACCGGTTGCAGGATAATAACGGGGACCGAAATAGAAGAATCCCGGGCTTCCTCCCCCTATAGGTACAGGAATATAAGTCGTATTATTGGGACTACGGGAATAGTCTGAACTGGAATAGTCCCGATATCTGGAATAGCTATTCGAAGAGGGCGAGGAAGAAGGTAATGATCTTGAGAAACCCGACTTTCCCCCCACACGACCCCCCGTCCTTTTCCCTGCCGAAACCTCTCCCTCCCATAAAGGAATAAAAGTTAAAGCAAGGATGAGAACAAGTAACCAGGAACTTATAATTTTGGAATATCGTGCAAACATGATACTCAACCTCTCATATCATTTGATATAAAAATGTTGCCTGTTCTTAAACAGGGCATTTCTCTATAGCTATCCTACAATTAATGGGTTATTTCTTGTGGAAATAACCTAAACTTTTTATGGATCTGTGTTTTAATATATACCTTCCGGTCAAAGGCTTCCACCTTATGGGTATAAAAACTCTCCCTTAAGATCCAACCATCCCCTTAACCGGAGAATAATGAAATTAAAATTTTTGAGAACCCCACGCACGTCCCGGGTTATCTCCGGCTTCCCAGAGCTTCCATGAACCGATGCTTGATGTACGTCGGACTTTTAGGGGGTCTTCCAGGGGCTCCACAATTATCGGTTATAGCTACCACCACCCAGGGACCCGGTTCGGATAAAACCTTAGGAAGGGCCTGCTTAAAGGCTTCCAGGGTATCCAGGGTCAGCACTTTCTCAAAACCGGCACCTCGAGCAATTTGGGCTAAATTGGCTTTCCCCGCCGTGTGGGTTGCCTGTCCGCCTGTGATCTGGTAGGATCGATTGTCCCAGATGATGTGGATGAGGTTGGGAGGGGATTTACTGGCGGCTGTGGTCAGGGAGTTTAAATTCATTAAAATGGCGCCATCTCCATCTAAAATGATCACCTTTTTATCCGGACGTGCCAGAGCGAGCCCCAACCCTGTTGAAGAGGCCATCCCCATGGAATTCCACATGTAAAAATTCTCTTTTCGATCCTCTGCCGAAAATAAATCGTATTTGGGATTCCCACAAGAAGCAATAACCGGCTCGTTGGTAAGGTGTCTCATAAGATACTGGGTTGCTTCCAATCGATTAATCATTTTTCATCTTTCCATCCCACCAGTTCCGATGATAGAATCACCGCAACAGGTTGTTCGGAGGTATAGGCTGTTTTGATAGCACCCCGCATCGTGATTTCGACTTCATCTTCCCGCCTGAGGGTAAAATGCTGAATCCCTAAGGCATCCAGGATACCCCGTAAGGCCTTTCCCATGGTTACATGGCAGGCATTAAATTCTCCCAACTCTCCCCGCTGACTAATGAGTAAAAGAAAGGGAATTTGATAAGGAATGGCCAGAGAAGCCAGGGCATTGACGCTATTTCCAAGGCCTGCACTCTGCATCATTAAAACTCCACGCCTTCCCCCGAGATATTCCCCGGTCACGATTCCTACCCCTTCCTCTTCCCGGGCCAGCGTAATCAACTCAAAAGACCCATCTTTCACCGCATAGTTTAAAATTTTTCCGATCACCGTGTCTGGAAGAAAGGAGATCGATCGAATATCATTTTCTTTTAATACCTTTACAATCGTCTCAGCCCACATCCTGAAAGTCGGATAAAATGTAAAACGAGATCGGATTCTCGTTTTACATTCAAAGACCTCATCCTTAAGGTTTAAGGTACTTTACTTAACAAAGGATTTACATTTTTTTAGGTGATGATAGCATCTTTATACCCTGGTTGCAAATGTTTTTCAGTTCAAGAATTCGGACCGGTTGAGAGTTTTTCTAGGCGATTCTTTCTTGAATTTCTTCCCTGGGTCTTGTAAAACATCCAATCCTCAACTCTGGAAACTCCTGTTTTAAATTTTTAAGGAAATTCAAAATACCTATTATTTTTCCCTTTCGGCCGGGAATCATTTGCAAATAAAGATCCGGATCAATATTCAGATTTCGTATTTGAACCATATCCAGACGGGTTTCCCGGATAAGCCGGAATAAACTCTCTACCTCTTCTTCACGATCGGTCACGCCGGGGAAAGTCAGTAAATTGATGGAAACAAACAGCCCATAATCCCTGGCTATTTTAATCGATTCGACCACCTCTTTAAAGGAATAATTTTTAGGTTGATAATAACTTTCGTAGACCGGGGGGTTTGCACTGTTCAAACTCACCCGAATACTTTCCAAACCGGCTTCACAAAGATAACGAAGCGGGACGGGTTTACTTCCATTGGTATTCATGTGAATGGTCCCCCGGGAGGTCTCTTGCCGAATCCTGGAAATAGCCTTTGCAATCAATTCTGCTTGCATGAGGGGTTCCCCTTCGCACCCCTGACCAAAACTGATAATTCCGTTCTCGGCCTCCTTCAAGTGGGAAAGTCCCAGGTCTACGATTTCCTCCACCGTTGGAACAAAATCGAGCCGTTCATGGGAGGCTTGTACACGCCGGGAAGGTTGCAAGGAGATGCAACCCACACAATCGGCATTACAGGCAGGTGAAGTGGGAATGCCGGCTTCCCATCTTTGATAAAACACATTCTTGGCCGTAAAGCAGTGATATTTCAAGGCACAGTGGGCTACTTGATGCAGAAGCCGATTATGGGGGTTGGTTTGCAAACGATCCTGAACTTTCTCGACTAAAATCCGATCATTATAATTCTCCGGATTCCAGGTTGGATTATCATCTACCCGGGTCGCAGCCGCATAAAACCGTTCATCTTGCCAGCCAATCGCAGTATAAGCCCACAAAGGTAAAAAACTCTTTATCCTTTCGGACGATGCCGCCGGAAGAAGGGTTCGAACATAACCCGGACTTAAGAAGGCTGCCACGGCATGGGGTGTTACAGTCTTTTGTCCCATCCGAACCGTCTCCAGGATACGAAGCGATTTACCCGACCGGCTCCATCCTATGGGCTGACGCTCAGGCAGGGTAAAGAACCGACTTCCCGCAGGAAGAGGAATAAGCTCCTCGGGAGAAGGACGCACGAAGAGATCCCCGGACCGACCGGCCATTTCCAAAACAGGATGGTCATAGATCTGACCTTTGGAATCGGCGAAAACAAGCTTTGGCATAGGAATTTACCTAGCAGTCACCTTTCGCTTGAAGAATTGATTAAAGAAGGAAATCCCTTTACAGGTTAGCACTTTTCCAACAGGTTTGCAAATATTTTTGCCCGGCTATTCTTTTTGCTTCCAGCTTAGAACTTCAATTAAATCTAAATCCGGTGGGGGATTCGACAATATGCTGGGGGTATAGTTGATCTGCAGGTTTGGGATTCCCTGGGTTGTAATCCGACGGGCTATGAGCATGCCCTCAACTGCTCTTCCGGACAGGTCTTCACCTATAAGAATGATATCTCCATCGGTATAGATGAGACCTTGAATTAAATTCCCCGTTATCCCAAAAGAACTGAGGTTTCCCATCATTTTAATTTGCAGATGGCGGGAACTCAGAATGGCCGGAAAAGACCCTACCGGAGTAATTCTAACAACTCCACTTATATTAAGATCTCCTGCAGAAGGGAGCAGAATGAGCGTTCCTGTTAAATCGATTTGAACAAGAATGGCCGTAACCGGCTCATCCAAATAATAAACCCCGGCCGGATTTCCGGAGCTTGTAGTACCTTGATAGAGCTCGATATTGGGATACGGCGGTGGATTACCGGGTGGATTCGGAAGAGGAACCGAAACAGGATTCAGTTTTTGAGCAGAATAGGTGTTACCTTGATAGGTATATGTCGGGTAATAGGGCTGAGTCGTGAGTACAGGCCGGCGAATGGGTGGTTCCAGAAAGGAGATAACCCCTGTGACCGTTCCCTGATTGGTAAGACTTCCACTGGTGGTCACATTTCCGGTGACTGTAGATGCCGGAGAAAGGGTAATCTGCTGATTAGCATGGATATTTCCCTGAATGACACTCCCATCCTTTATATCCAGAGACTCTTCTGAGAGCATCACAAAGGGTTTCAGGGCAACTTCGACCTCTATTTCCGTCTGAGCAGAGGCTCGAAACCCCGGGACAGTTCCTTTACCGGCCAGGATAATCTGATAAAGGAAAGGCGAGAGCGTAGGTCGATAATAACCATTTCCATCATTGGTGCCATCATAGAACTTAACCGAATATAATCCCAGGTTTGTTCCGATAGGAAGGGTATCATTGAGATCTGTGCGATAATCCGGATTTGTCCTTAATTTAGCCAGTCCTTCGGCCAAAGCACTTTCGGCCAGATAAAAAGACTGCATAGATCGGACTTCCAAATCTGAAAGGGTCGTTTCGGTAAAGGAGAGTAACAGCAAGGAGATACCTAAAAGGTAAAGTATCGAAACCATGAATAAGGTTATGATTAAAACGCTCCCCCTGGGACTTTGTATTTCCATGGATGAGAACCCTTTTCCTAAAGAATTTTGGCATAGAGTTTAGAGGATCTATTTCCAGGAAATCAAGAAAAAATTTAAAATGTCCCTACTACCGTGTAAAGTTGGTTTTGTAGAATTCTCTGCCCTCACCCCCGATCCCTCTTCCACGCTGCGGGAGGGGGGGGGGGGGAGCCGGTGGATCTCTAGGTCAGCTTCCCAGGTAACCCCTTTCCCGAAGCTTCGGGAGAGGGATCGGGGATGAGGGCCGCTTAAAAGTCAAGCAAGACTAAGTAAAAACAGTGTATTACATTGTACTTCAGAGTTGTCCTCAAGTAGGTAACCCTCCCTTCTCCCTTTTAAGGGCAATTTTTGGACCTATCCCTCCGACTCCCCATAGGCGCCAGGAAAGAAGGTTAGCCCCGGCGGGGTAGCCTGTTAATAACCCCTGGCTTTCTTTCGTTTGGGGCTACCAACGGTTCGCCCCTAATAGGCTTTTCAGCTTATCCCGGCGCCTATGCTCCGACTCCCCTTCCCTCCTGGGGAAGGGGAGAGTGAGGACCCAGGCCATCCCCAGGTTTCCCCTTCCCGCATCGAGAGTTAGGTTAGAAAAAATCTATTCCTAAAAGCTCCCCTCCCCGCATGCGGGGAGGGCCGGGGTAGGGTTGCTTCTATCCTTTATCTCCCGTTTCAATACCGATTTGGTATTATTCCTCCGTCCGGACTCTTTGTATCTCCCTGGCTTCACCTTTTAAAGGCTCCGGGGTGGATAGTAAATAAACCGCAAAAGTTGCCAGCCAGTGTTCTCCTGCATAATAACCACTGATAACATGGGCAAGGGCTTCTTGGGCATGTTGAATGGCTGCACAGTCAAGGATTTCCCATGCCGGATCGTCTACCGATAAGGCCGAAGCAATACCCCGCATATTCCAGGCCCGACTGAGGTTCAACCCATCCAGATGGATGATTCTAGGATCACTTCTGTCTATCCCTTTTACAGGTTCCAGCAAAGTTTTGGGTTCTCCCTTTCTCAGGGTCGGTAAGAAATGATGAAACCAATCTTTAAATCTATCGGGCTCTAATATCCGACGCATGAGATCGGCTTCCATTAAACAGGGGGAGAGAAAGTCTTCTCCGCCCGGTTCCCATGCAGCCGCATAGGCCTTATCCGCCAAAAAGTAGGTCAGGCTCCGCTCCACCAACAGGTTTTCCAGTTCCGAATGACCTGTGGTCCTGGCATAATCCAGGGCAAAGGCAAGACCAAAAGCCGTATTCGCGTGAACGCCGGTACGAATGGGATAGCTGAGTCGAGGTAGGAAGTCAAAGTAACGCAGGACGATTAGCTGGGTAAGGGGATTCAGGTTTCTGGACCAGTTTTTACCATCTGAATCGTCCCAGTTATAAAGCTCTTCTGCAAGTTTTAATAACCAGGCCCACCCATACGTGCGTTCAAAGGATTTATGATGAGGTTGTTGAAAATAATCTACTTCCACCGAAATATTTTCAGCGGTTAAATGTTCGTTGAGTACCCAACGAATCTGTCCGGCTTCCGGCAATTCAGGAAATAGGCGTAGAAGGCGTACCAGCAACCAATGTCCGTGTACAGATGAATGCCAGTCAAAACAGCCATAGAAGGCAGGATGTAAGGCTTTTGGAGTCTTTATCTCCCGGTCCTCATTTGCCACATGACCGAAATAGTGGGGATATTCCCTACGAATTCCCCTTAAAACCAGTTGAGCAAAGCATGAAGCTGTTTCCCGGCGAAGGGTCCATGTCCCCTCGAATCGAATTAAAGAAGGCTCGTTCATATTTTTTCCAAAAGAATTCTTGCTAGTTTTAACTTTCCAGAACTCTTTAATCTAAGGTTCTACGATATGAAGAGCCCGTTAATAGGGCTCCCGGGTTTGTTTCCACAAAAGTAATTTTAAAAAGGTTAGCCTATCCTTTTTATAAACGTTTGTCAATAATTTATGATTCTTTTATCCCAGGTTGATGGGTTTCTGGGGAGAAGCGGGCAGGTTTTTAAAGTTAAAGGCAGGTTTAAATCCGTCGGCTTCTGCATTGGGCCAGCAATTTCGTACAGGCGTAAACGGTACGGGTATGGGTCATGGGAAGTCCCAGACGTTCTCCCAGTTCAACCACTGCACCGACAATAGCTTCCAGTTCCAGAGGTCGTCCGGCTTCCAGGTCTTGGAGCATGGAGGTTTTGTGTTCTCCAACTTTTTCAGCCCCTGCCATTCTCTGCTCGATGGAAATGGGCAATTCGAGTCCGAGTCTGGAGGCCACAGCTTCTGCTTCTATCATGATGTGGCGGACCAGAGTCGAAACCTCCGGATCACGGACCATTTGGACCAGTGTGGCACCGGTCAGGGCACTGATGGGATTAAACGCCACGTTACCGAGGAGTTTAACCCAAATTTCGTGGCGAATATGGGTTGTAACAGGGCATCGAAAGCCTGCCTGGATCAATGCTTCTGCGATCTTACGACATCTATCGGAGCGTGTACCATTGGGTTCGCCCAGGGAGATACGGTTACCTTCGATATGTCGGATTACCCCGGGTTGGATGATCTCGGTTGAAAAATAAACGATGGAACCGACCACCCGGTGGGGTTCGATGGCAGAAGAGATGACACCACCTGGGTCTACCCGCTCTAACCGAAGTCCTTCAAACTCACCGCCGTGATTTTGGAAATACCACCACGGAATGCCATTTTGGGTACTGACCACGACTGTATCCGGGCCCAGCAGGGGACGCAATCTGGGCGCCAATTCAGGCAGACTGTAGGCTTTGACCCCGAGGATAACCACATCCACCGGGCCCAGGGTTTCCAGATTATCTGTTACTTCAGACCTCACTTCAAAGTCCCCATCTGGACTCTTAACTCGAACCCCATGCTCCTGCATGGCATGAAGGTGAGCCCCCCGGGCAAATAACGTAACATCCAGACCCGCTCGGGCCATACGGGCTCCCATATATGCGCCAATGGCGCCTGCACCGGCAATGACGAATTTCATTTACTTAGTACTTTTAACTGTTCTGCCCTCACCCCCGACCTCCATAGGCGCCAGTTAAGCTGAAAAGCCTCGTCAGAGACGACGTTGTAGGGGCACGGCGGTGCCGTGCCCCTACGTGGATAGGCGTACGCCAGGGGCTAGCCACAGGTCGCCCCACTGGGGCTAACCTTCTTATCCCGGTGCGTATGCCTCTGACCCCTCTCCCATGAAGGGAGAGGGGCTGGGGGGTGAGGGCAGAACGGTTATTCAAATCTAACTTTACAAAGTACTAGGACCTTGTAAAGTGAGTTTTAATATACCTTAAAAACCCCGTGTTAAGGGGAATCTGTTTGTAGCAAAAGATTCCCAGCCCTATGAGAGGAAGCTCCTGACGGAGCTTTTAAGGATTTATCAAGATTAACTTTACAAGATAGGGGTAAAATTATCTTTGATTTCCTGAAAAAGCTTCGGCAACCGCACGGCGTTGGATCTTGCCGGTTGCGGTCCGCGGGATCGAATCTACAATATAGATTTTCTTAGGGCACTTGAAGTCGGCCAATCGATCCCGGCAATACCTCAAGAGATCGGATTCACTTACCGGCTGTTGCAGAACTACGGCGGCTGCAACTTCCTCACCCCACGTTGGGTGGGGAACCCCAAAACATACGGCTTCTGTCACAGCCGGATGTGTCAGCAAAACCTCGTCAATCTCACGGGGAGAGATTTTCTCTCCTCCCCGGTTGATTAACTCCTTAATCCTTCCAATAAGCTGCAAGTAGCCATCTCCATCGATAACACCCTGATCTCCAGTGCGAAACCATCCGTTTACAAAAGAACTTATATTGGCCTCCGGATTATTCTCGTATCCCTGAATGACATTAGCGCCCTGAATGACCACTTCCCCTGGTTGGCCCGAGGGGAGGAGTTGTCCGGTGGAATCCATAATACCGATTTGAACTCCGATTCCTAATCCTACGGTACCCGGTTTACGGATACCCGGAGGAAGTGGATTTGAAGCCATCTGATGGGCAGCTTCTGTCATACCGTAGGCTTCAAGGACGGGAACCTCGAAGCTTTCCTCCATCCTTTGCATCATTTCCGGTGAAAGGGGGGCACTGCAAGATCGAATAAATCGCAAAGATTCTGCACCTGTGGGCTTTTCTGACCCTTTTCCGGTGCGGGCTAAGAGAAGTTGATGGATTGTAGGAACTGCAGAATACCAGGTAACTTTATAATCTCGAACGATGCGCCAGAACGAAAGGGGATTAAACCGTGTCGGAACAACCACCGTGCCACCGGAAAGTAAGGTTGACAAAACCGAAGCAACCAGTCCGTGAACGTGGAAGAGCGGCATTACGCAGAGGGATACGTCATCCGGATTTAGCTTATAAGTATCCACGATATTTTGGGCAGAAACGGTCAGATTAAAATGCCGGAGAGGCACCCGTTTGGGTCGTCCCGTGCTTCCGCTGGTATGTAGGACAAGGGCTATATCTTCGGGATAGGGCTCCAACTCGGGATTATGACGGGTGGGGCGCCCACGCTCCGGAGTAGAAACCCGGACCAGGCCATCGGAGTCGATTTCTACGGTCAAAACAGGAATTCTCTCACCTGCAGCGCGTCTGGCTTCGTCTCCGCCTTCAGGAGGAACGACCAGAACCCGGGCTGACGTATCCTCCAGGTAGAAGCAAAATTCTTCATAGCGGTAACCGGGATTTAAAGGGGCGGCGGTGCCGACAAAGGAAGCTGCAAGGAAACACACAATGGCCGGGAGTCCGTTGGGTAACGCCAGGGCTATCCGATCACCTCGATAAATTCCGGCCTTTGCAAAGGTATTGGCTACGGTCATAACCTGGGCTCTCAGCGAATCATAGGTAATTCGAGTTCCGGTCTCAGGTAAAATGACGGCAACCTTCTCACCAGGAGCAGATTCGAGCAGCTCTAACAGGCTGGAACGCTCTCTGTGAGCTTTAGAAAATTTCGGATTGCTCTCAGGGGAAATTGGATTCATGGTGACAACCTCGATGAAATAAAAATATTCTTTTAATTAATCCCAAACTCGACCCGAATGCAAGATGACCCTTTAAGGAAAAGGGTAGATTTTTCGATCCTGAACAAAAAGCCATATTCAGATTTTATTATCTTATATCGGCGTATTTTATTTGTCAAATATTCTAACTTTTAAGTAACTGTAAAATTTAGCAGGTGCCACTTTTTTCTGTCTGAACATTCCCCTCAAGGGGAACACCCCTTACGCATCAAGCTAAGGATTAAGCCTGGGGCCTAGACACCCCCTCACCCCCCCCTCCAGAAGGGATTTGGCGGGCAACCTTCTAAATCCCCCCTTGAGGGGGGATGGGGGGGGTGTTTCTTCTTCCACCTATTAAATTGTTAGAAAACCTTTGACAAAGCTCCTTATATTTATTAACCTATATCTACTTTTATCTACTTTACCGTGAGAATATTACCTGAAGGATCGAAGTAACCCCATGGAATTGCCATGTAAGGAGGACCCAGGCTATCCCCAAGTTTCCCCCTTCCCGACGCAGGAAGGGGGAACTTGGGGGGCATAGGCACCAGGATAAGGATAAAAAGCCCCGTCAGGGGCGAACAGTAGGTAGCCCCCGACTTGCGTCGGGGTTTCAGTCATTCAGAAGTTTTTTCACGTTTCGGAGCAGCGGCCTGTGAAACAGGTCGCCTCGCCGGGGCTAATCTAATTGTCAACCGGGGACGGTTAACCTACTTATCCTGGCGCGTATAGGGTTAGGTGAGAAAAACCTACTCCTGAAATAGGAATCTTCTATGAGCGAGAATAAGCCAGAGGCGGTTCAGGACTGGCCGAATAGCAATGAATTCTGGAAAAACAAACGCGTTGTTGTGACCGGTGGTGCCGGATTTTTGGGTACCTTTGTAGTTAAAAAGCTTAGGGAACGGAGAGCGGCGGAGGTTTTCGTTCCCCGGAGTAAGGATTATGATTTGAGGGATTTAACCGTCATTCGGCGTTTATTTACCCAGGTCCGACCCCATATAGTTATTCATCTGGCCGCAAGGGTAGGAGGTATTGGGGCTAATCAAGCCCATCCGGCAGAGTTTTTCTACGACAACCTGATAATGGGCGTACAGCTCCTGCATGAGGCCTGGCGGGCCGGTGTAAGTAAGTTTGTGGCCATCGGCACTGTATGTGCTTATCCCAAGTATACGCCGGTACCCTTTAGAGAAGAAGATCTATGGAACGGTTATCCCGAGGAGACCAATGCTCCCTATGGTCTGGCCAAGAAGATGCTCTTGGTTCAAAGTCAAGCTTACCGCCGGCAGTATGGTTTCAACTCCATCTTTTTATTACCGGCTAATCTTTACGGGCCTGGAGATAATTTTGACCTGGAGTCCTCCCATGTGATTCCGGCCCTCATTCGGAAATTCATTGAAGCCAGGGAGCTTGCTAAATCGGCTACAGAAAGTGCCAACCGGCAAGGTGCAGTGATCCCTACCGTTACGGTTTGGGGAGATGGTTCGCCCACCCGTGAGTTTCTCTATGTAGAGGATGCTGCAGAGGGTATTTTGCTGGCGACCGAGCGTTATAACGACAGCCAGCCGGTGAATCTGGGGAGTGCCTTTGAAATCAGTATTAAAGAATTGGTAGAAACTATTGGCCGACTGATGGGGTTTGAGGGGAGGATTGTATGGGATACTACGAAACCGAACGGACAACCCCGGCGCAAGCTGGATATCAGTCGAGCCAAACAACTCTTTGGCTTCAGAGCTTCGACGCCCTTCGAAGAAGGTCTGCGTCGGACCATTCAGTGGTACCAATCTGTTCTCAGTTCAAAGGATCAAAAACCTGGGGTAGCCTGGGGTGAAACCCGAATAGTGGTTTGTGTTAAATCGACGTAAGCCAAGTTCCTGTATC
>JAUQPW010000116.1 GCA_030550175.1 bacterium | reverse complement strand
TGAGGGAGTGTGGGGGTATGGGGGTGTGGGGGTATGGGAGTGTGGAAGTATTAAGAAAATAGAACTTCCACACTTCCACACCCCCATACCTCCATACTCCCATACTCCCTCACCCCCACACTCTCCTATATAGACTCTTAAAAAATGCGCCTCGTTCAAAGGTTTTATACGTTACAGTGTGTCAGGTGTGATACATTTTGGGATGAGCATCAGACCACTACCGTTTGTCTGAGATGTCGGAATGCTCTGGACGTCAAATATGACTATGACTATATTCGAGATCGGTTGAATCTCTATTCTCTTAAAAATTCCCCGTTAAGTGCTCTCAAATATATGGATTTTTATCCCATCGAGAACCGTCGCCGAGTGGTTTCTTTGGATGAAGGTGCTACACCCCTTCATCGGTCCCAGAATTTATCTAAAGCTTTAGGGTTGAAAAATCTCTATGTAAAAGACGAGGGCGCCAACCCTACGGGAGTATTTAAAGATCGAGGCTCAATGGTGGAGTTTACCAAGGCCCTGGAATTAGGTGCTCAGGCTGTTTGCGTGGCTTCCACAGGAAATATGGCAGCCTCTTGTTCTGCTTATGCAGCTATTGCAGGTCTTCCCTGTTATGTTTTGGTTCCTGAAGGAACAGCCATCGGTAAGTTATCTCAGACCCTGGCCTATGGCGCTCGGGTTTTACAAGTTCGAGGGACGTATGGAGATGCTGTGAGATTGACCGAGAAGATGGCCGAAGATCATAAATTTTATCTGGCGGGGGATTATGCCTTTCGGGCCGAAGGACAAAAATCAATCAGCTATGAAATTATCGAACAACTCTACTGGAAAGCTCCTGACTTTGTTATCGTTCCCATAGGCTGCGGGACTAATTTGGCCGCTATTTGGAAGGGGTTTGTAGAATTTAAAAAATTAGGATTCATCGATACCCTGCCGAAGTTGATCGGAGTACAACCTGAGGGATGTTCTACCATTTGTGAGGCCTTTAAGCGAAACGTAGATCGGGCGGTTCTCATAGAAAAACCTAAAACCATTGCCTCTGCCGTAGGCATTGGAGTTCCCCAGGACGATATCAAAGCCTTGAGGGCCCTGAGAGAATCCAAAGGATACTGCTTAACGGTTACAGATTCTGAAATTTTAACCTCTCAACAGGAGCTGGCCAAGATGGAATCCATCTTTGTAGAACCTTCTGCAGCTATTCCTATTGCAGCTCTTCCAATCCTCCTGAAGGAGAAAATTATTCACGAGGAAGACGTGGTTGTCTGTATTGCCACGGGAAATGGCTTAAAAGATCCCCACGCGGTTCTGAAGATCCTTCCTTCTCCTCCCTCTATAGAGGCTTTGAGCAGTGAAGTAGATAAATTTCTAAAGAACCGTTTGTATGAAATTCAAGGAATCAAACTTAAAGATCAGGGAGAGATCCTCTTTCAGCAGGTTCCCGAGAAAGACAAACTCTTGGACCTGGTGGAACAAGAGTTCAAGGTAAACTTAAGAAACCCATATGGAGACCATCTTTATACCCTGGCTCGAGAATTTGAAGAAAAGGGAAAAGCAGTGACGCGAACAGATCTGCAGAACCTGGTAGAAACGGTTCTAAAGAGTACCAGCCCGCATAAGTTTCTCAAGGTTTTGGATTATCAGGTTGTTGCAACAAAACATGCCCGTCCCAAGGCCACTGTAACCCTGGAATTTGAAGGAAAGCAGACCACTTCAGAGAGCGAAGGGGTCGGTCCTGTGGATGCTGCTATCCAGGCTCTTCGGAAAGCGGTGCAGGAAACCCATGACTTTGAATGCCATCTGGTGGATTATCAGGTTCATATCGATACCTCAGGGACAGATTCTGCCGTGGAAGTGACCATGACCTTGAAAGATAAAGAAAACAATCAGGTAGTAGCGGTGGGGACTTCTCCGGATATCATCGTAGCCTCTATCGAAGCTTTTGAGGAGGGCTATAATGTACTTTACGGAAAGAATCAGACCTCGCTGGAGACTTAAATTGTTTCAAATTAGTACCTTATGGCTCATCTACGCCTGGTACAAATCCTGCTCTATTCAATAAGGTGTGCCATAATAAAACATTATCGAATAAGGGAATTGGAAAAATTCTTGACCTTGGTTTTCAAAAACTCGGGGTTATCCAACTCCCGTTCACCCAGAGGAGTTTGATGCCTATGATGTACCTGATTGCTTTAAGCTTAGTGGTGGGGTTTTGTATAGGCCTGGCTTTTTTCGCCATGTTGAGTATCTCCGAGGGAAGCGATGAGGAAGAAAGTTCCTTTAAGGACGAGAGTTATTACCAACCAAAACTTAACTATAAGTAAAAAGGGCTATATAAAAAAGGAATAGAGGGTAAAAAGTTGTAAAGCGCGCAGGAGCAGGAGCATTATACCCGCATCTTCGTCATATCAAACCCTGAGTTCGTAAGGTCTTCAAAGTCGCCGGATGTAAGATTTTATTTCCTGCACATAAACCCAGGATGTGATCTGGATTTTTGTCGGTATAGAGGATAGGAAGTCCTGCTAAGTCGGTTAAAACCCCTCCGGCTTCCCGGATCAGAAGATCTCCGGCAGCAATATCCCACTCACTGGTGGGCTCCTGTTTAAGATAAATATCTACCTCTCCACTGGCTATCAGGGCCGCTTTTAACGAGAGACTGGCCTTTAAAAGAACCGCTTTTGTCTCAAGAACCTGCAGAATCTTTTGATAGATCTTCTTCTGGAATTGTTCCGGAGTCAATAATTGTCTGGCTTCTTTTAAGGTTTGTTTTGAACTAACCTGGATGCGCCGATCATTCAGGAAAGCCCCGTCTCCTCTTGTAGCGTAATAAAGCTGTTCAAGGGCCGGAGCATAGATAACGCCGGCCAGGACTTCCCCATGATGCGTATAAGCGATGGAGATGGAAAAGTACTTTCCGCCGGAGATAAATTCCTCGGTTCCATCTATGGGATCTATAATCCAGGTCTCCGGAGAGTCCTTGCCAAGAAAAATTCCTTCTGTCGGGGGGAGTTCTTCACTCCGAATCTGATGATTAAAATATCGTCGGATGGTTGAGATAATAACCTCCTGTGCGGCTAAATCAGCTTGAGTGACCGGAGAGTTATCTTCTTTAAATCGAATCCTCAGATCGGGACGGTTTCGAATTTCAGTGATGAGTTTACCGGCGCTTAGGGCCGCTTCTCGCGCTACGTTCAAGAATGGATTCATGACGGTCATAAAGAACTATAAGATTTTTACGATCGTTTTCGTGGAAGTGGTAGGTTTCAAACCACAGTTGTAAACTTAAGTTAAATCTTTTCCGTTCGTGGTGAGCCTGTCGAACCCCAGCAGGGATAGCAACCGGCCCATTTCAATCGGGATGTTTAGAATCGATTACTTAATATAATTACCCCAGGAGGTTTTGTAAAGAAAAGGAGATTTCAGTCAAAAAGCTGGGGCTGATAAGGATCTTTTAGGGATATCAGATTGGATACCGAAAGACCGATCCGGCGAATCTTCTTTCCTTTCAGGTCTATTTTCTCCAGTAACGGTAGGGCGATTTTCAGTAGTTCTTCTTTGTGTTGTAGCTTTCCAAAAACGGTTCGACTTCGGGTCATTTGCCGTTGGTTATCTAAGCGTACCTTCACGGTTACCGTCCTGGCGCAGTGACCTTCTTTTTTGAGATGGTCCTCAATACCCTCGGCTAAGGAGGCCAGAATCTGCTGGATGGAGTCCATGGAAGTCCGGTTCCCCAGAGTCGTCTCTCGACTGATCTGCATATGGCTACGGGCCGGAACCACCGGACGTAAATCAATTCCGTTGGCAAAGTCATAGAACTGTAACCCGAGTTTTCCAAAACGTTCCTTAAGCTGGGTTCGGTCAAAAGCGGCCAGTTGTCCAATGGTAAAGATTTTCAGGCTATTCAGTTTCCTTTGAGTAACCGGTCCAACCCCAAGGATACTCTCTACCGGCAGATCTCGCAAAAATTCTTGAACCTGGTGGGGCCTGACCACAGTCAGCCCATCCGGTTTATGCATTCCCGAGGCCAGCTTGGCAATGAATTTATTAGGTCCGACCCCGGCCGTAGCCGTGAGGTTCAGTCGAGATTTTATCTCCTGTTTGATGGCTATGGCAATATCCACGGCATCCCGTGGATTTTCCGTAACATCCAGGTAGGATTCATCGATGGAAACCGGTTCAATCAGAGAGGTATATTGAGAGAAGATTTCCATGACCTGTCGGGAAACCTGGCGATAGTATTCCAGCCGTACAGGCAGGAAGATTCCTTGGGGACAGAGTCTAGTGGCCTGAGCTAAGGGCATGGCAGAGTGTACACCGAACTTTCGGGCCTCATAGGAGGCCGTAGCGACCGCTCCATGGCGATGGGGAGCATCCAACCCCATGACTACGATGACCGGTTGCCCCTTTAGAGAAGGATTATCCCGTTGCTCAATGGAGGCGTAGAAAGCATCCATGTCCAGATGGATAATCTTCCGCAACATGGAAGATAAAGATGCGGAGATGCGGAAATGCGGAGGCTCTTCCTCTCTTTCCCTGTTCTGGATCTGCCACATCCCCCAGGTTCCCGCATCTCTATTGCCTCGTGTTTCTTTTTAAGGAATCAGCAACAACTTACCCGAGGTTTTACGTCCTTCTAAGGCTTGATGGGCTTTGTCTGCTTCTGCAAGGGGATAAGTGTGATCAATCCGAAGCTTTAACTCTCCGGAAGTAATCCATCGAAAAAGATCACCGGCCCGCTCTAGAAGCTCTGCTCGATTGGCCGCATAATGGGAGAGAGTAGGTCGGGTTAGGAAATACGATCCCTTTGCAAGGATGCGGAGATCCACCGGAGGAACCGGACCGCTGGATTGCCCGAAGAGGGCGAGATACCCTCGAGGTTTCAGACAGTTAAGGCTCTTGTCAAAGGTAGTTTTTCCAACCGAATCATAAACCACTTCAACCCCTTGCCCATTGGTCAATTTCTTAATCTCCTCTTCAAAATCGGACTGGGTATAAAGAATGACCTCATCGGCACCTGCTTCCTTTGCCAGAGAGGCTTTTTCCTCTGTCGAAACAGTACCGAATACCTTAGCACCCCGGCGTTTAGCCATTTGAATAAGAAGTAAACCCACCCCCCCGGCCGCCGCATGGATCAACACGGTATCTCCCGCCTTGAGAGGATATGTGCTGTGGGTCAGGTAATGGGCGGTCATTCCTTGAAGCATAGCCGCAGCGGCAGATTGGGTACTTAAATTATCCGGCAAAGGGACCAACTTCCAGGCAGGTAGAATGGCATATTCTGCATAGGAACCTTGCTGCATCGCATAGGCGACCCGATCCCCTACCCTTATTTCTGAAACCCCAGATCCTACTTCATCGACTATACCGGCACCTTCCATACCCGGAATGAAGGGAAGTTGACTTGGATAAAGACCGGTTCGATGATAAATATCGATATAATTAACCCCTGCTGCTTCGATTTTAACCCGTGCTTCTCCGGGGCCCGGTTTTGGAGTGGGAACTTCTTCATACTTGAGAACCTCCGGACCCCCATAGCTATGGACTCGAATGGCTTTCATAATCCTCCGGTAACTTAAAACCGTGCAAGACTGCTTGATCCAGTCTTACCTGCATAGTTCCAGTTACCCCCTTCCTTTAACATTTAAGAATTTCTTCTCTATCAAATTCAAAGGGAGAATTTTTAACGGAATACATTTTATTCCTTTATGGGATAACTTGTCTTGGATAATCCAGGCCATAGTCCGAGCAGATGAAAATTTTACCTCTTTACCCTTGCTTATACTTCCTCAAGTTGCATCTTTATAAGCCCTCTGTCAAGGGATACATACAGAATATCCGAAGTTTTTGACGTAGGGAGTTCTTTAACCCTTCAAGGATTTTTCGAAAGCCCGGCGAGATGTTCAACGACGGCTTCATAGACTTCGTCAACGGTAATGGCCTGCATACCTCCGGAGAAGCCTCGGCGGGGTTTGTAGATGAGTCGATGGTAAGGACCTGGATATGGATAAGGGCCGTATAGGGTTGGTGATCCAGAACCAAAGAGCGCCACACAAGGAATTCCAACGGCGGCTGCAATATGCATAGGGCCGGAATCGGTACCGATGAATATATAGGCTCGACGGAAGAGTTCTACGAGATCCAGAAGGTTCTCGGTCGGTAGAGACAATAAAGCTTTTCCACCGGAGACAGCCACAATCTTTTCGGCCAGCTCTCGCTCACCGGGTCCGTAGCAGACGACACAGCGAAGTCCCTTCTCTACAGCAAGTCTTCGTGCAACCTCTGCAAAGTACTCCGGTACCCATCGCTTATCCTTCCGGGCCCCACTACTTCCCGGATGAAGTACGGCAAAGGTTGTCAGTCCACAATCATGAAGGAATGCCTCGACACGCTTCTGACTCTCCGGGGATTCAGGAAATGGAAACCGTAAGCTATCCGGGCGGGCTCCAAGAAATTCGGCTACAGCCAGGAACTTCTCGGCCAGATGCAAAGGCCATCTCGGAGGGGTCACCTGCAGGTGTGAAAACCGGTAATTCCCTTCGCGACAGTAGCCATGGGCGAATCCCACCCGTATGCGGGCGCCACTTAAAATCGAAAGAAAGGCTCCTTTCAGATTGGCCTGTAAATCCAAAACTATATCGTAGCGCTCGGATCGCATTTCGCGGATTAATGCAAAGATCTCACAGACGGTTGCCCACCATTGCCAGGGTCTGAAAATCGTAGCTGCCCAACGCTTACGTGGAAAAAAATGCACACGATCAACAAAAGGGTGCGAAGCAATAAGATCGTAGGGGCGCTCATCGACGATATAGCCGATTCTTGCCTGGGGGAAGGAAGATCGAATGGCATCCAATGTTGGAAGTGCCAGGACAACGTCCCCTAAAGCACTGGGGCGAACAATCAGGATACGGTTGAAACGCAAGGGACAGGGTTCCTTCATGGTTATTTTGTGGCAGGTCTGGGACCCGGCATAGTCATCCTGCCTGAGGGACCGTACTGAAGAATATAAAATGGGGAAAGTTCCGGATATCGGCAGTTACGAAGTGGGATGATAAAAGTACTCACGAAGGCGAATTGACCCGAGATACAGGCGTGGCTCACCATATCTGTAAAGGCCATCCAGGCCGTATAGGGTTTAAATCTGAATTCCTGATGTCCTTCTAGGCTCTGCTGGAAAACGGAAGAATCTTTCATAAAATTATGGAAATGGCGCATAGTTCGGTCATAGGGCGAGCTGTCCATGAACTGAACGGGTGGAATAAACTTGGAAAGCCCCTGTAAGACGCCCGTGTAAAGACGCTGCAACGGTCCTTCGGTTAATAACTTGGGTGGAGCAACTCCGGCAGCTTCTCCCCAGCATGCGTATATCTCCGGAAAAGTACCTTTCGTGATCCAAACCCGGTCTCTGCCGGGATTTATATTTACAAAGAAACGTAAAATACGATCTCCATGCGTGGCCCCATAAGCACCGGCGTCGATATGGACCAATTCGTTGGATGCGTGGGCCGGCAAGTTACGTCCCTGCTCCTCTATCGGACGAAAACTGCAGGTTGCCACCACCCACCCCGGGATGAGAGGGGAAATCACCTGGTGGAGGAATTCCTGAACATGACGGCTATGTTCCTTGAGAATCTGTGTGATGCGGGCAGTTTCTTGGGTCGTACCCCGAAACCCGTATACACGATCGGACTCCCGGTGATAGCTGATATTCTTGAGCTTCAGGCGCCCGGGTAGCTCTTCCAGCAGAAATCTCATATCTTCACTTTTCGGTAGCGGCACTGGACAGGGATCAAACACAACAATGTGACCCCGCTCAAGTTCATCGGAGATCGCATGGGGAGCCAGCGTCCCCAGTTGCTGGGTGGTATAAGTTGTCAACATACACAAATTGTAAATTTAAATAACCGTTCTGACTTCACTCCCCCAACCCTTTTTAAGACAGGTCTTTTGGACCCAATCCCTCCGACTCCCCTTCCCTGGGAAGGAAGGAGAGGGTCGAGACCCAGGCAATCCCCAAGTTCTCCCTGCCCGCATCGGGAAGAGGGTTAGATTAGAAAAAACCTACCTCTTCAAAATTCTATGGCTTCTGTTTACCCATAACCGTTGCATAACTTTGTAATCCTTTAATCTTTTTCAAGAATTTTAGGCACACCTGCTGGCAGAGTCAAGGGGATTTACAGGAATTTTTGGGTGAGACTTTTCGGTAAAAATTCCCTCTCTGGATTTTCTGTCCATAACTTCTATTCCCTGAGTCATTTCATTTAAATTAAAAAATATCTTAAAATTTCAATTTATTCCATTTTCATATTGCTAATAATTCTTTCCCTATATAAAATGGATTTAGATTTTGAAAGAACCTGTTTTATTCAAACTACGCTCAAGACGGTCCATGAGACCTAAACTGTGGAGTTGGAGATTTACATAGACAGTAAATGACCAAGGGAAACCACTCGCTATGCGTCGTTCATCATCCATTCCTTCAGATAAAATTTTAGGGTACCTGAATCACCTTGCCAGAAAGGTGTGAAATGAGTTGGAGGAAGAAAAAATTTTCGAAGATCTACAGATAGATTTCACAAAAAGGGGTAATCTCGAGTATTTTTACAGAGCAAAATGGAATGCCATCACAAAACTTCCTTATTGACCGTTCGTAACCTGACCGTTAAATTTGATGGAATTGTGGCACTGGATGATGTTTCCTTTGACGTGGAAGAAGGACAAATTGTCGGCTTGATCGGGCCGAACGGGGCCGGTAAGACCACGCTCTTTAATTGCTTAAGCCGTCTCTATACGCCACATCGAGGGGAGATTCTCTTTGAGGGTCGATCAATTTTATCCATGGCTCCTCATCGTATTGCCCGGCTTGGTATTGGTCGTACCTTCCAAAATCTGGCGTTGTTCCACACCATGACGGTTCTCCAGAACATCCTGGTGGGTATGCACAACCGAACCCGGAGCGGTTTTCTGAGTAATGCCTTAAGGCTACCCTGGGTGGCACGTGAGGAGCGTATGATACAGGAAGTGGCCTGGGAACTGATTTTTTTTCTAGATCTCGATACCGTTGCCCATCATCCGGCTATTGGCCTTCCCTATGGGACTCTGAAACGTGTAGAATTGGCCCGTGCTTTAGCCGGCAGGCCTAAACTTTTACTGCTGGATGAACCGGCTGGAGGTTTAAACCATGAAGAGGTGGTGGCGTTGGCCGATCTTATCCGTAGCATCCGAGACAACTGGCGAATAACCCTCTTGCTGGTCGAGCATCATATGAATCTGGTTATGGGAATTTCGGACAAGGTTGTGGTATTAGACTTCGGACGTAAAATCGCAGAAGGTTCTCCTGGGGAGATCCAGAGGAATCCAGAAGTGATTCGGGCTTACCTGGGGAGTTAACCGACTAGTTAATCATCTTTGAAGACTGGATATCGAAAATGGCAACCTTATTAGAGGTCGAAAACCTTGAGTCCTTTTACGGACAAACCAAAGTCCTTCGAGGAATAAGCTTCCGGGTAGAGAAAGGGAGTATAACAACCATTCTTGGAGCCAACGGGGCTGGTAAAACAACGACCCTGAGAGCTGTTTGTGGTATGGTGCGGACTTCTGGAAAGATCCTCCTGGATGGTCATCGCATAGATAAAAAGGCTACAGAGGATATAGTTCGACTGGGTGTTGGTCACGTACCGGAAGGAAGAGGGACTTTTGTGAATCTAACAGTGGAAGAAAACCTTCGGCTCGGTGGATATATTCGTAAGGAGAAAAAGCCCATGATGGAAGATTTGAATAAGATGTACCAATACTTTCCCGTACTGGGAGAGCGACGCGGGCAGTTGGCAGGTACCCTCAGCGGAGGCGAACAGCAAATGCTGGCCATAGCCAGAGCTTTAATGTTGCGCCCCCGACTATTGCTCCTCGATGAACCTTCCCTGGGATTGGCTCCCCGCATAGTCCAAGAAATCTTTCGTATTGTGCGAAAGATTAACCAGGAGGAAGGGGTCAGTGTACTGCTGGTGGAGCAGAATGCTTCCATTGCTCTGGATCTGGCAGATCAAGCATTTCTATTGGAAACAGGTAGGGTCGTCCTGTCAGGACCCTCTGCCATTTTCCGGGAAGATGATTCAATTCGGCGATCTTATCTAGGTTACTGACCCGGGTTTTTTCAAATCAATTCAGTCCTGCAACCTTAACCGGGTTATTCTGAGCTTCGGCTCCTATCGTTCCTTGCGATGACAAACTCCATATCACAACCTTAATGTGAAAGAGCACGGGTGGGCAATGGGTAGAAAGGTCTGTGGGGTTAAATTATCCATCGGTATCCATTCAATAAGCCATAAATTTTATTCTTACAAGCCTTAACAGCTTACTGCCCACGGCCTGCGGCCCATAGTTTTATGGATACTTTTCTCCAACAGATTGTATCCGGTCTGGCAACCGGAGGTATTTATGCAAGCCTTGCCTTGGCCCTGGTCATGATCTATCAGGCTACAGATGTCGTCAATTTTGCCCAGGGCGAGATGGCCATGTTTAGTACCTACCTGGCGTGGTCCCTTCTTAATGCCGGAGTACCCTACTGGATAGCATTCTTTTCCACTCTTGCCATTGCTTTTGTAGGAGGTCTTTTGATTGAACGGACGATTATCCGACCTATGGAGAATGCTCCGATTCTTTCCATTGTAATTGTCTGTATCGGACTTCTGGTCATCTTTAATAGTTTGGCCGGATGGATCTACTCTTATGTTATTCAGTCCTTCCCGAGTCCATTTCCAAGAAAGCCTTTAAAAATCGGGAATATCGTCTTCGGTTTATATGATATAGGCATCATCGGGATTACCCTTGTCCTTTTGGTTCTTCTTTACCTGTTTTTCAGATATACCTCCCTCGGCCTCGCCATGCGAGCAGCTGCCCAAAATCCGGTATCAAGTCGACTGGTTGGAATTCGGGTAAGTTGGATGCTGGCGTTGGGTTGGGGATTAGCCGCTATGATTGGGGCTGTGGCCGGTATGATGATAGCTCCCATTGTCTTTTTAGAACCTAACATGATGGGAGGTGTCATGATCTATGCGTTTGCTGCTGCAACTCTGGGAGGATTTAACAGTCCTATGGGAGCCGTAATAGGCGGGATTTTAGTTGGTATCACAGAAAATCTGGCGGGTACTTATATTCCGTTTATCGGTACAGATCTCAAACTCACGGTTGCCCTGCTGGTGATTCTCATAGTATTACTGGTAAAACCCACAGGATTGTTCGGCAGGACAAGGGCTGGTAAGATGTGGGAAATGAAAAGAACCCCCCAAATTCCTGAATTTGCCGGGGTAGGGGTGCCTTCGGTCCATTCTTATTGGAAAATAATCGGCCTGCTGGGGGTGTTAGCTGTTGCCGTTTTATTGCCCTTCGTTGTGAGTAATTACCGCCTGTTTCAATTTACACTGGCCTATGTCTATGCCATTGCCCTCCTGGGACTTAATATACTCACCGGCTATAACGGTCAGATCTCTCTGGGGCACGGAGCCTTCTATGCCCTTGGGGCTTATACTACGGCTATACTCATTGAACGTGGAGAGATGGCGTACGGTTGGACGATTCCCATAGCAAGTTTTATTTGTTTGATAACGGGTTTTCTATTTGGGATTCCGGCCCTCCGATTGGAAGGCTTATATTTATCCCTGGCCACCTTCGCCCTGGCCCTTTCCATTCCCCAGATCTTAAAATACTTTGAATCCTGGACGGGTGGTGTACAGGGGATCATTCTCTCCAAGCCTGAAGTGCCTTTTGGCTTGCCTCTCAACCCGGATCAGTGGCTCTACTTTCTGGTTTTAGGGATCCTAGTCATATCCTTTGGAATCGGCTGGAATTTGCTTCGTGGACGGGTCGGGCGTGCTATTATCGCCATACGAGATCATCCCATAGCAGCCGAAACCCTGGGAATCCATAATGCCCTTTACAAATCCCTAACCTTTGGTGTGAGCGCCATGTATACCGGTACTGCTGGAGCATTGGGAGCCCTCGTCGTCCAGTTCGTGGCTCCGGATAGCTTCAATGAATTTTTGTCGATTTCCTTTCTGGTGGGGGTCGTCGTGGGGGGTCTTTCTTCAATTTCCGGGGCCCTTTTCGGAGCCTTCTTCATTCAATTCGTACCAACCTATGCCCAAAACATTTCAAAAGCAGCTCCATGGGCCATTTACGGGATCTTTTTGATTGCATTTATGTATGTGATGCCGACAGGTATTGCAGGCTTTTTGCAGAAAGTCAGGGGCCGGCTTGGTCGGTTTAGAAGGAAGTAAGCAGCCTTGCATCCTCCTGAATGCCGTGAACTTATGCCCCTGCGTAATCCAAAAGATCCTAACCGAACACGATCCAAGGATATTCTAAAATACAGGTCCATTTTATTACCTTGCAAGGATTACCGGCCCGGGTAACCTCCTGTTTATAGCGATATATCTTTGGTGGGAAAAGAATTTTTTACCTTCCAGATCCCTTACCTTTCCGGTTGATGGAATCCAAATTCAGGATTTCAATTCCCTTTATCCATGGATTTATAGAAATTTTTAAAGAATCCGGTTTTTTTAGGTGGGGCCACGGGTTCATTACTGATGCGGGCAAATTCCCGAAGCAACTCTTCTTGTTTCTCTGTTAAGTGGGTAGGTACGCTGACAACCACCCGGACATACTCATCCCCTCGTCCATTCCCTCTCACATAAGGGATGCCTTTACCTTCCAGGGTAAAGACCTTTCCGGTTGGTGTTCCAGGTGGGATTTTAAGTTTTGTGGTTCCCTCTAGGGTAGGAACCTCGATTTCTGCACCCAGAGCTGCCTGGGTAAAGGCTATGGGGACTTCACAGTAGATGTCGTTGCCCTCCCTTTTGAAAATTTCATGGGGTTCCACCGAGATGAAAATATATAAATCTCCAGGTGGTCCTCCCCGGAGGCCGCCTTCCCCTTCTCCTTGTAGCCTTAACTGGGCCCCGGTGTCCACACCTGCCGGAATTTTTAAACTGAGCTTTTTCTTCTTCTGAACTTTCCCTAACCCTTTACAATCCTTACAGGGCTCCTCGATGGTACTCCCAACTCCTCCACAGCGACTACAGGTAAGGCTAACGGTGAAAAATCCTTGAGATCGACTTATGGTACCGGTCCCACGACAGGCTGGGCAGGTAATCCGTCCCGTGCCGGGTGCAGCACCCGTTGCCCCACACGTTTCACAGGATTCTGCTTTTTCTATCTGGATTTCTTTTTCTGTTCCGAGGGCAGCTTCCATAAAGGAAATACTTAAATCGTATCTTAAGTCGGATCCCCGCTGAGGACCGGTCCGTCTCTGTCTGGAACTTCGGCCTCCAAATCCTACATTGAAGAAATCTTCAAAGATATCCCCAAAGCTGGAAAAAATATCTTCAAATCCACCAAATCCACCAACACCGGCACCTCTCAAGCCTTCATGGCCGTATTGATCATATAAACGTCGTTTTTCAGGATCACTTAAAACCTGATACGCTTCCGCTGCTTCTTTAAACTTTTCTTCGGCTTCTTTACTACCTGGATTCTTATCCGGGTGATACTTTAAAGCTGCCTGTCTATAGGCTTTCTTTATTTCAGCTTCTGTAGCATTTCGAGATACACCCAGAATCTTATAATAATCACGCTTTTCCATAAAAACCTCTCTTTATTTTGATTTCTAAGCAGAAGGATTTTGTACAAGAGTGGGATGTGTTTTACTCTCTGGGGACATCGATCCATTTGACATTTATAAGATAAATTCCAAGGGGGTATTCGTCAAGATATTCCGCGTTTTAAGGACTCAGGGAGTCCTGGACGGAGACCCTGATCCAGTTGGTTAAGTGGCCGTCAGGGCCTGATGAAGTTCCCGGAAACTTTCTTTGAGGTTCGGATAAAGGGCCTTATAAACTTCAAAAAAGCGGGTATATAGAGGGTATAGCTCAGGGTTAGGATGGTAAGTTTGAAGCGGAGAAGCGGCCGCCAGTTTAACGGCCTCCCGGTAATCTCTATAAATACCTGCGGCTAAGCCACCGAGCAGGGCCGCACCCAGAACAGCGGTTTCTTTAATATTCAGGGTATGGACAACTTTGTTCATGGCATCTGCCTTAATTTGGTTCCAGAGATCACTTTTAGCGCCCCCCCCAACGGTATGGAAGGCATTAACAGAAAATCCCAATTCTTTCTCCACAATTTCCACATTCTGACGGAGGCCATAGGCAGTTCCTTCCAGGATTGCTCGGATAAAGTCCCCTCGGGTAGTGCTGAGAGAAAATCCGAAAAACAGGCCCCGGGCAAAGGGGTCCCAGATAGGGCATCGTTCCCCTGCCAGATAAGGGAGGAAAAGAACCCCACCGGCTCCGGGTGGGGATTTTTTGGCTTCCAGATCCATGAGTTCATAGGCACTTATTCCCAGCTTTTCACCGATTTCTTTTTCATAACGGCAGAACTGTTCCCGAAACCATTGATAAGCTGCCCCCGGTGCAACCATGGCTCCCATGAGCAGCCAGCGATCTGGGACAACGTGGCAGCGGTTCATGAGGCGAATATCAAATCTAGGCTGATCCGAACATACCGAGATCACGTCCGAAGTGCCGGTCGTTTCAAAAACCTGGCCTGACTCTGTAATTCCGGAGCCAAAAGCCGAACAGGCCGTATCAGCCCCACCCATGGCTACCGGAATACCTGCAGGTAATCCGGTTACCCGGGAGGCCTTGGAAGAGACTTTTCCGATAACTGTTGGAGAAGATAGGGCCGGGGGTAGCTTATCCCGACTAAGTTCCAGTTCTTCAATCAGATCAAAACACCAATCTCTACGTCCACCCGTATCGAAAATCCCGGTAAACGAAGCATTGGTCCAGTCTATCCCGAAATTTTCTGTCAGGCGGAAAGCCAGAAAAGTATTGCCGTGACCCAGTACCCGGGCCTTCTGATAGATATGGGGTTCATTTTCTTTAATCCAGAGCATGCTGGTGACCGAGAAGGTTCCCGGAGCTATGCGGTTTCCAACCCTTCGAAAGATTTGTTCTAAACCGCATCTCTCGATGATTTGCTCGCTTTGCGCCACGCTACGACGATCCAGGTAAAGGATGGCAGGTCGAAGGGGATTTCCTTCTTTATCCAAAGCGACCAGGGAAGGACACATGTTACTGATTCCAATACCCACAACATCCCTCTTTTTAATCTGGGCTTGCTGGCAGGCCAGATCCAGTCCTTTTAAAAACGCCTGCCACCATATCTCCGGGTCTTCTTCCGCCCAGGAAGGGTGAGGATGCTGAATGGCATAGCCTATCTGACCCAGGCCGTGGATTTTACCTCGTTCATCCACCAGGGCTACTTTAGCACTTTGAGCCCCCAGGTCTATACCTAACAGGTAGGAGTTTTTCATTTTGAAGCCACCCCGGTACGGAGAACACAAAGATTCTATTTTTACTTCTCCATAACCCCGGTGCTCCCTGGTAGCTTTAGATTCCCTTATCCCTTCAAAATTTCCAGAGCTTCTTGGACACTTTTATTTTCATGAATAATCGCCTTTAAAGCTTTGATGATTCCTATGACATTGTGATGATCCCAGATATTTCGTCCGTAAGCAACCCCCAGTGCACCAGCATCCATGACCCCTTTGGTCATTTGAAGCAATTGCTCATCGCTATCCATCTTCGGACCTCCTGCGGCCACTACCTTTCCAGGAGCTACCTCTACTACTTTTCGGAAAGTTTCAGGATCTCCAGTATACCAGGTCTTGATTACGTCTACCCCCAACTCCTCTCCGGCACGAACACAGTAGCTGAGGTTAGGAACCGAATAGCGTTCCTCATCCTTGATCAGTTCTCCTTTGGGATACATATGGGCCATAAGAACTAATCCGGCCAGCGAAGCATCCCGGGAGAGGGCTCCTAAATTTCTTAACATCTCCGCCTGTCGCTCCCCCCCCAGAATAACTCCCATGGAAATTGCATCGGCACCTAATCGAATAGCTTCATCCACCTGGGTCACCCAGGTATCATAGGTGGGATGATACGGCGAAAAGCTGGAAGCTTTTATGAGCAGAGGAATTTCTCCGGCATAGGGATAAAAAAATCGTTCGGCGATACCTTTATGCATGAGAAGTGCATCGGGACCTCCCTGGACGAGTTTCTCCATGGTGTCCTCCATTTTCACCAATCCCGGAAACATACCCCGGGTAATAGGATGATCCACGGTCACAATAAAAAGCTTCCCGGATTTCGGATTTAAGATTCTTTTGAGTCGGACTTT
>JAUQPW010000115.1 GCA_030550175.1 bacterium | reverse complement strand
TGAAAGTAAGATGGTGAAGATTAACCTTCGCGGAATTGCTCTAACGGGGAGTCTGGTTGGGGAACAGTCTACAGTTGCAGCTTATTGGAAACCCCTCGAGCCCTTTTCAACAACTACGCCTACTGCTTTCAATTTGACCCTGCCGGCCGAAAGCGTGACTACTATTGCAGGACAGATAGGGGGATTGAGTAACAACTAACGATCACTAACTATACCTCATCGGTGGATGATTTGATGATTCTGTCAGATCATCCAGACTAAGAGAGCGTAAATTATGGAATACTGGAAGGTAGGATTAGTAGGATTAGGTAAATTAGGCATGCCTGTAGCTCTGGCTATGTCTATGAAGGGTCATGATGTTATGGGGTACGACATAGATCCCGGGAAAATGCAGAAAGAGCGGTTTCCACACCGTGAGGTGGGTCCAAATGGAGAACCATCCATAGAACCCCTCCTCAGGAAAAGCTCCCTCCGATTCGGATCGCTTAAAGAAGTTGTGCGTCATGCAGATATCATATTTTTAGCGGTTCAAACTCCCCATGACCCACGCTACGAGGGGGTAACCCGATTACCTAAAGAGCGGATGGACTTCGATTATAGTTATTTAAAAAATGCAATGAGCAGTCTGGCGATGGCTATCAAGGAAAATGGCAAAGATAAAATTGTTGTTATCATCTCCACTGTACTGCCGGGTACCATAAGGGGGGAAATATTACCTCTTATTAACGATTATATTAAATTGTGCTATAATCCTTTCTTCATAGCCATGGGCAGTACGATCACCGACTTTCTTAACCCGGAGTTTGTATTATTCGGAGTTAGAGATAAAGAGGCAGCAGAGAAAGCAAAGCAGTTCTACAGAACACTTCACAATAAACCGTTCTACGAGACGACGATTGAGAATGCAGAACTTATCAAGGTAGTTTATAATACTTATATTACCATGAAAATCTGTTATGCCAATACATTGATGGAAATATGCCACAAGATCCCGGGGTGTAATGTGGATGTGGTCACCAATGCCCTTGCGTTAGCTACAGATCGCCTTATAAGCCCGCGTTATTTACAAGGTGGAATGGGAGATGGAGGGGGATGTCACCCAAGAGACAATATTGCCTTATCGTGGTTGGCCAGGGAGCTCAATCTATCCTATGACTGGTTCGAACATATGATGATTTGTAGAGAGAGGCAAACAGAGTGGTTGGCCGATCTCATTGAAGATCATCACAGACGTCGGGGCTACCCCCATCACCTGGTGGGTATATATGGAAGGTCGTTCAAGGCCGGAACAAATCTTACCGTAGGCAGTCCGGCTACCCTGTTAGCTAATATTCTGGAAGAGCGTGGCTTTGAAGTCCGCATGTATGATCCTTATATAGATGCCGGATCCTGTCCATTTCGGTGGGCGGGGGTATATTTTATTGCAACAAATCACAAGGAGTTCAGTGAACCGGGCTGGCATTTCCCTCCGAGGTCTGTTATTATTGACCCCTGGCGTTATATTCCAAAGCAGAAAGGTGTAGAAATCATCCCTGTAGGAGTCAATGAGAATAACTTTTAACCCTTCTGCCTAAAACAGGTAAGCGTTTGGCTATCAGCCGAATGCTTTTTAACCGATGCTGAAGAGTTATTCTAACCCTATGGATAAGAAGCCACAACCTGTGGTTAGCGTTTGTATTTCAGCCTATAACGTAAAGCAGGTATTAGGTGCAGCCTTAAGCTCAGTACTGGCCCAAACCTATAAAAATATAGAGGTTATTCTCATAGATAACGGTTCGACGGATGGTACCTACGATGTGGCCCGGTCTGTTGTTGATGAAAGGCTTCATTGTATCCGGTTCCCTTCAAACATAGGTGGTTATCAGGCGATGAATGAGGCGATAAAGATGTCCCAGGGTGAGTTTGTGGCCGTCTACCACTCTGATGATATCTATGAACCCACGATAGTTGAGAAAGAAGTAAACTATCTTCAGATCCATCCCCAGGTCGGAGCCGTGTTTTGCCTGGATCATTTCATAGATTACGAAGGAAGAATTTTCGGCGGAACCAGCCTACCCCAGGAGTTTCTGGGGCGAGAGTGGCTGGTATATGAGGAGGTTTTCCCTTTCCTCCTCCGGAATAAGAATATACTGTTCTGCTGTCCGACCTTTATGACAAGACGTAAGACTTTAGAGGTCGTGGGACTCTTTAACCCGGAAAAATACGGCATTGGGGCTGACCTGGAGATGTGGATACGGATCTTGCGTAAATTTCCCGTCGGTATTCTCAATGAACGGCTCATGCGATATCGAGTTGGAAGAAACCAGTGGTCTAACCGCTATAACTATCTGCGAACGGAACCGGAAGCTTCCTTCTATGTTTTAGATGATTACCTGGAACAGGATCAATGGCTCCACAAGCTGAGCCCTACTGATTTAGTTGAATATGCTTTCCATCGTTGTGACGATGATACCTTCCGGGCAGCCAATTGGGTGGTTCGTGGCAATATCCGTAATGCTCTTGAACTTCTAAAGCAACCCTATCCCTGGCGAACCCTTCTTACAAATATCCGACGGCGTAAGCTCCGAGTGTTACTATTACGAATGCTTATATATAGTGGATTGGCCCTGGGTGCTGTTCGTCCCTTAGCCCGGTTTCTTATGTGGAGTGAATATAGAGGTCCTAAGTACAAAACCAGAGTGGAATAATTTATTTCCAGTTGAAGTCGCAGAA
This sequence comes from bacterium, assembly GCA_030550175.1. Classification (GTDB taxonomy): domain Bacteria; phylum Moduliflexota; class Moduliflexia; order Moduliflexales; family JAUQPW01; genus JAUQPW01. The sequence continues at coordinate 13,627 of JAUQPW010000115.1, read as the reverse complement.
AATTTAACCTCTTCACCACGTTATACAACCCTTAATTTTAAAAGGTTGCTAGGCGGTAGATTACCCTCCATGGAGGTTACCGAAGTATGATAAATCCCACCGATATCAAATTATTCATTGACCCGTTCTCGTACCATTTCCAGCAAGATGCCTTGTTTGACATAAACAAATTCAGGCTGGATGGAGATAATATTTTAGCACCCTATGTTTATCTGAGAAACTGGTTCGAAGATAGAGGGATTGAAGTTCATACTGCCGACCGGCTCTTACAAAGACAGGGGCTTGGGGCAAAGAATGTATATATCTCCTTCGGGATCCAGGATCACTATTATACTCTGGCAAGGTGGCCTGATGTAATACTCAGTGCCTTCTTTGCCTTCGAAGGTCCTATTGTAGAGCCGACTCTATACCTGGGATTAACAAAAGCCCAAAAATACTTCAAACGGATTTTCTCCTTCAGCGATGCTGAATCACTTAAGCCTTTTTTGCGGGGTCCGCTTCAATGTTTTAAGTTCCATATCCCTCAGTCTTTTGAATCGGTGCATGAGGAAATCTGGAGTCAGGAAGACCGAAAATTCCTTGTGATGATCACTGCAAACAAGCTTCCCAGGTTGTACTATCAAGAACTTTATACCGAGCGGCGGCGTGCTGTAGAGTACTTCAGTCGAACGGGAGAGATCGATTTGTACGGCGTCGGTTGGGATGGTCCAGCCCACCGGGTGGGTAAAACACGGGTTCCTTACACGCTTCATCGACTCCATAAAAGATTTCTGTATTATTGGCAACGCTTCTATCCTGATCCCCTTTTAGAAGCGTGCAGACGGGTCTATCGTGGGCCTGCGATGTCGAAGCGCGAGACCCTGGGTCAGTATACCTTTGCCCTGTGTTTTGACAACCAGATCCTCAATGGCTGGCTTACCGAAAAGATTTTTGACTGTTTCTTTGTAGGGACAATTCCCATTTACCTGGGAGCCCCGGATATCGAAACCTACATTCCAAAAGAATGTTTTATAGACCTGCGACAATTCTCCGGGTATGGAGAATTACGTAGTTACTTGAAGTCACTAACCAGGAAGGATATTCGGCGTTACAAGGAGAGTGCTAAAGAATATTTGAGATCTCCACAATATCGGCCTTTTACGAAGATAGCTTTTACCGAGCTCATTGCCCGTATTGTGGAGGAAGATACCGGAATTAAACTCTTAGAAGCTTCAGTATGAATCGGGCTATTAATACATCAGTCCGGCTGTTTTCCGAAAGTTTTGCGCCTCTCGATCCTGTGGTGGAGATCGGATCCCTATTTCTACCGGGTTATGAGAAACTCTCCAATCTCCGCCCTTATTTCAAAGGACTGAATTACATCGGTTGTGACATCCGTCGAGGCCTGGGAGTTGATCTGATTGTGGATGCACATACCTTGAGTTTCACCGATGGCTCGGTTGGGACGGTTCTCCTTTTCGAGATTCTGGAACACCTTCCACATCCTGAAAAAGCAATTGCAGAAGCACGACGGATACTGCGAGATGATGGGTTATTAGCTTTGAGTGTTCCATTTAACTACCGTTTGCATGGATTTCCGACGGACTATTGGCGATTTACCTCCAGTGGGGTTTATACGTTGCTGGCCGACTTCCCGGATAAAATTATCTTTGCTCTGGGTCCCAAAGTGAAACCAGCCTTCATCTTTGCGGTTGCTGCTAAACGCGCTTCACAGCACTTCATAGAGAGAAAAGCTTTATTTCAATCCAGGGTTCAAGAAACCTTTCAAAATTCCAGACTTCAAGGGCACATCAGCGTTTTAAAGGAAAGGAGCAGAGATTTCTTCGGACATCTCCTCGGACGAGCAGAGTTGTCTGCTGTATTTTTCGATCCATCACAGGACGGTGGATATATAAGCAAAAGACCCCCGGAATGTGAGATAAAAATTGCCGGAGTGGATCAAAAAGACCCTGCGAGGGTTATTTCAAAACTTGCGATGGTCGGTCTGGCCAAAAGTAGGTTGAGAACCCTTAAAACTCTACTTAACAAGATCTCTTAAATCCCCAAGCATTGGAGGTTTAAATGAGCAATCTCATTTTTATAAGCGGTGATTTCTCTTCCGGGAGTACTTTGCTCTTTACACTCTTTCGAAAAACAGGAGAGTATTATTGCCTTTATGAACCCTTACATGAGAAGCTACTGGAATACCTCCTATGGCCTCTTCAAGTAGATGAGCATCACTTCTTCGTTGAAAACTATTTCACAGAGTTCAAGGGGTTTCGTAAAATCCCGGAATTATTCAATCCGGAATGGGGGACTCAAAATTTATACTTACCCCCTACAGCCAGGGCAGACGATCTATATCGCTATTTCAGTTATTTAATTGGAACAGCATTTGGTCAATCAGCCAAGGTTTTGTTAAAGGAGAACCGAATAACTTTTCGATTGGGTTGGATCCGCGCTAATTTCCCCTATGCCAAGATCATCCATATTTATCGAGATAAGCAAGCTCAATGGAATAGTGTCGTCCGAAGAGTACAGGCACACCTCGGTAGAGAAGATGTGGGACAGGGAGAGGTAACATTTGAGGGATTCAGAATGGCCTCCTGGTGTGAAGACCTTAAAAGTATATTTCCGCAACTCGATGCAAAGCACTTTCAAACAGGGTATGAACGATTCTGCAAGTTGTGGGAATTAAGCTATGCTGAGAATCAACGTTATGCCGATATATCGATCGATTATTGGGCATTAACCCATGATTTTGAAGTAACCTTTGAACGGATAAGGAATTGTATCGGTGGCAACTTTGATATTCCCTCCCTCAAGCAATTTGTTATTCCTCCTGAGAAGCAGAAGCCACTTGAAAGACATCCATCAGGCATAAGAAGGCACATACAGAATGTGTTTGAGAAAATAGGACGAAAATATTCAAAAACTGTCCTTTTGACCCGCTCCCTCTTACAGGGGAGAAACAACCTAGTTAAAAACTTATTGAACCCAAGATCCAGACAAAAGAGCAGATAAAGGATGGAAATATAATCATGGCAAGAAGGGCATCTACCATCATCTCTCAAGATATCGAGCATATCATTCAAGACCTGAGGGATCATTTTCAGGCCTTGAGAGGTACGACTCTTCTGGTCACAGGGGCAAATGGCTTCTTATGTAGTTACTTTGTAGATACGGTAGCTGTTTTGAACGAAAAAGGACTGAATCCGCCTTGTCAGGTAATAGTCGTAGATAACTTGCAAACAGGTTTTTCCGAGCGGTTCAAGCATCTGGAAGGTCGAAAAGAAATTTGTTTTATCCAACAAGATGTAACGTTTCCTGTGAACCTGGATCAAAGGGTGGATTGGATCATTCACGGTGCAAGTATTGCCTCTCCTACCCTTTATAGGCAATATCCGCTTCAAACGATTGATGTCAATGTAATAGGTACCCGACAAATGCTGGAGCTGGCCCGTCAAAACCGGGTACGGAGTATGCTTTACTTGAGTACCAGTGAAATCTACGGGGATCCGGATCCGGTCTTCATCCCAACTCCAGAAGAATATAGGGGAAATGTATCCTGTACCGGACCACGGGCCTGCTATGATGAATCCAAGCGTTTAGCAGAGACGCTTTGTATGACCTACTATCGACTTTTTAAGATTCCGGTGAAGATTGTGCGACCTTTCAATGTGTATGGACCCGGTCTACGATTGGATGATGGACGAATCATCCCTGATTTGATGAAATCCGTTCTTCATCGCCAACCCTTAGTGTTATATAGTAATGGTCGTGCAACCCGGGCCTTTTGTTATATTACAGATGCGGTTTGTGCCATGTGGTATGTGTTATTGTCTGATACAAACGGCGAAGTATTCAACGTCGGGAATGATGAAAAGGAGGTCAGTATTCGAGAACTTGCAGAATCAGTCCGTCAAATTGCAGGTCCCCCGTGGTTAGAGATTGAACATCGAGTCAGCGAAGATGTGGATTATCTGAAAGATAATCCTCAGCGCCGCTGTCCTGATTTAACTAAACTACGAAGGTGGTTTCCCTGGCAACCCAAAGTCTCTCTGGTTGAGGGATTGAAGCGAACTTTGTGCTCTTACCTGGAAGGGTCTGTAATAAATCTGTAATAATAAATCTGTAATAAAAGATAGATATATGAACATTAACCTGGCATGGTAAAATAAATAAATTATGACTTAAAGCCTGCTAGGGTGAGGAATTTAAATGCGTATAGCCATTGTTGGAACAGGTTATGTAGGATTGACGACCGGGGTCTGCCTGGCCTCTATGGGTCATGAGATTAGTTGTGTGGATATTGTACCTGAGCGCGTAACTGCCATCAATAACAAGAAAGTGCCTTTTTACGAGCCTGGACTGGCAGAAATGCTCTCCAAGGTAGTGGCCAGCCGGCGACTCTACGCGACTACCGATCTGGTAGAAGCTATTACCAGAAGCGAAGTAACGTTTATCACCGTCGGCACACCTCAAAGTAATCAGGGCATTGATTTATCCTATATTGCAACGGCGGCCCGGCAAATTGGATATGCTTTACGTCATGTCTCCGACTATCACCTTGTCGTTCTAAAGAGCACCGTGGTACCCGGTACGACGGACACGCTGGTGTGTAACCTCCTGGAAGAAGGTTCTGGTTTACAAGCAGGCGAATTTGGTTTGTGTATGAATCCAGAATTCCTGCGGGAAGGTTCGGCTATCCATGACTTCATGAATCCAGATCGCATTGTGATTGGTCAATGGGATGAAAGGTCCGGACAGACGCTGGCTGAAGTATATAAACCATTTGACTGTCCTAGAATTTTTACCACACTTCGTAACGCAGAAATGATAAAGTATGCCGCCAACGCTTTGCTGGCGACTTTGGTTTCCTTTAGTAATGAAATAGCGGCACTTTGCGAAGTTACCCCTGATACAGATGTCAATGTGGTTATGCAGGGTGTACATCTGGATCGTCGGCTATCGCCTGTGATTAACGGGGAGCGAATAAAACCAGGTATCCTCAATTTCCTATGGGCTGGTTGTGGTTTTGGCGGGAGCTGTTTGCCGAAAGACGTAAATGCCTTGCGAGCCTATGCACGTGAGCGCACTGTAACCCCCTACTTACTTGATGCCGTGATGAATATTAATAATAAGCGGCCTGCAATCCTGGAAAAGCTGGCTGAAGAAGCTTTGGGATCTTTAAGAAGGGCTATCATAGCTGTGTTAGGTCTGGCCTTCAAACCCGGTACCGATGATCTACGCGAATCCCCTGCTCTAACAGTTATTAAACTCTTGTTAGATAGAGGGGCTATCGTAAGGGCTTATGATCCCTTCGTTACTTCGATACCCCCCGGGTTAGGATTTGATAACCTGGTAACCTTCTGCAATACTCCGGAAGAGGTCTTAAGAGATTCCGATACAGCTATAGTTGTGACGGCTTATCCTGAGTTTGCAGAATGGGATTGGACTACCTTGTGTAATTCCATGCGACATCAGATCATTATAGATGGTCGTAATATCCTGCGTAAGGTTCCATGGCCCAAAAAGGTGAGGTATATAGGTATTGGTCGGGTAAATTAAAAATGGGTGGGTTTTAATGATTAAAGTTTCGAAAGGATGCTTAGGAGAAGAAGAACTGGCTGCAGTCCGAGAAGCTTTCGAATATGGATACTTCGGGTTAGCCTCCAAGGTCATTGAGTTTGAAGAAGCTTTGAAGAACTACCTTGGAGCCAAACATGTTATTGCGACTAACACGGGTACCTCTGCACTTCATCTTGCCCTCGACGCTTTAGGGGTCGGAGAGGGGGATGAGGTGATCGTTCCCTCACTGACATTTGTAGCCTCCTTTCAAGCAATCAAAGCTACAGGGGCTACCCCTGTGCCTTGTGATGTTGAATACGATACACTCCTGATGGATCTTAAGGATATGGAACGGCGGATCACACCAAAGACCAAGGTCCTTATGCCGGTACATTATGCAGGAAATCCCTGTAATATGGAAGCGCTACTTGAAATAAAGGAACAATACAAACTTCGAGTCGTGGAAGATGCTGCCCACGCCTTTGGCTCAATAACCAGCAAAGGACAAAAGATTGGAAGCTTTGGTGATATAACTTGTTTTAGCTTTGATTCCATCAAAAATATCACGTGTGGGGAGGGAGGAGTAGTAGTCTGTCAAGAGGAAGCACTTGCTGAGCTTATACGGCAAAAGCGGCTCCTGGGAATAAATCGCAAATCTAATTCAACAGCTCCCTGGAAGGAGCGAAGCTGGCAGTTCGAAGTTACAATCCAGGGCTTCCGTTACCATATGAGCAATATCAATGCCGCTATCGGTATCGAACAGCTAAAAAAGTTAGACGACTTTATCGCCCGGCGTAGAGAAATTTGCCAGAAATACGAAGAAGCTTTTAAGAATATTTCCGGTTTGCAACGACTTCGGATAAATTATCATGAATGTGCGCCTCATATTTATGTGATCCGGGTAAAAGACGGTCGACGTAATGCCCTGATGCAATTTTTGAAAGACCGTCACATCGAAACGGGGATTAATTACATTCCAAATCATCTGCATCCGTATTTTCGAGTGGATGGCTTGACGCTACCTGAGACAGAAAAGGCTTATGAAGAGATTCTAACTCTTCCTCTCCATTGTGGACTCTCAGATGCTGAAGTCGAAGAGGTAATCCGTTGTGTTAAGCAATTCTTCGAAGAATGCCAGGAGGTGTAAAGATGAAAGTCGTTATTTTATGTGGGGGTCTGGGAACACGACTCCGAGAAGAAACCGAATTTAGACCGAAGCCTATGGTAAAAATTGGCACAAAGCCGATCTTGTGGCATATTATGAAGTTATATGCGCATTACGGCTTCAAGGACTTTGTGCTCTGCTTGGGATACAAGGGAGAGATTATTAAGGAGTATTTTTATCATTATGAGATGTACAACAGTGATTTTTCTATTTATTTAGGGAAGCAGAAATCTATAGAAGTACACAATTCCCATAATGAGTTAGACTGGCGCGTGGCACTTATCGATACGGGAGAAAAAGCCCTCAAGGGAGCCCGAATCAAAAGAATTGAGCACTTGATAGAGGAGGAGCATTTCTTACTAACCTATGGAGATGGGGTTGCCAACTTAAATATCAATCAATTGGTCGAGTTTCACTTACGCCATGGCAGGATTGGAACTGTGACCGGAGTAAGACCTCCTTCTTTATTTGGTGAACTTCAGGTTCGTGGAGACCAGGTTGAACTGTTTACGGAAAAACCTCAGACATCCAGTGGTCTCATTAGCGGAGGCTTCTTTGTCTTCTCTCGGAAGATATTCGATTACCTCTCTCCCGCTGATGACTGTGATTTCGAACCCGGGCCCCTGGAAAAGTTAGCTCAAGATGGCCAACTCATGGTCTATGAACATCGGGGTGAATGGGCCTGTGTGGATACCTACCGAGATCTTGAACATCTCAACCACCTATGGTCCACTAACCGAGCCTTCTGGAAAGTTTGGGCTTGAAGAAGTGGCTTGACTCAACTTATCCATCATTACCGATAGATCATCGAGTGAAAAAGATATGCAGGATAGGAAGAATGCCAAGAAATCCTTGAACTGTTCCTATTGTAGTGGATTAGAAAATATATCTGGATAAAAAATAAAGGGTATGGTTATGATGCCTCCTGGCAGATCCGGGCTTTCCCCGGAATCGCAGAGTGCTTTTGTAACTGAAGAGAAAACCAGGCAGGAGTCAGGTATTAATACGTTTTCGATACTCCAAACCATTCTGACAATTGGCGCTATTCAGGTTGCTACCATGGCCTTCAATCTGCTCCGATCGAAGATTGTTGCAGTAACCGCCGGTCCGGGGGGTGTGGGTGTTATCAGTGTGATTGACCAGGTCGTCGGTTTAATAGCCCTGATAAGTACTTTCAGCCTGCCGTTTGCTTCGGTGAAGTTTCTCTCAGCAGCACATAGTGAAAGCCGGGAAGCCTTTACCAAAGGCTATATAACGTTTCTGCGAGCCTTATTTCTGATTTCACTCCTCGGAACAGGTGTTGGGATTGCCTTAATATGGGGATGGCCATCTATTTTGGGAAAAGAACTGGTTGAGTATAAAGAAGTTGTTATCCTTGCCTTGTTAGCGATTCCGGCGACCAATCTGATAGGGTTGCTGACGAACGTTATAGCAGCAGCTCAGCGAGTACGTGCTTCTGCGCTTTTAGGACTCCTAACTGCCATTCTCTTAGCAATAGTATCGGGTGGAGGGATTCTTATTGCCGGTCTGCACGGATATTATACGGGGAATTTGGCTGCAACTTTTGCCTTAGTCGCCGGAAGTATGTGGTATCTTTTTCGAAGAGAGGGGCTTCGAATTCACGACAGGCAGGTTAAACTCTTCCAGGAGGTGCGACGTTACCCTCAGGCTTTGAGTTTTGCCGGAGCTTTGTACATAATTTCCTTTACCACACCGCTGGCATACCTTGTAGCTAGGTACGCCGTTCTTCGCGCGGGTGGCTTCATAGAGTCGGGGCTTCTCCAGGCGGCCTTGGGTCTTGGACTGGCCCTGAAAACGGTTATGCGATCCTCCAACGCTCTGTTCCTGACTCCAACAATGAACAGGAAAGGAGAAAACAGGGAGAAATTTCAAAGAGCCGTTGAGTTTCTGCGAGCCCTCTCGGTTGTTATCGGGATTATCGCCCTGCCAATGGTGCTATTCCCAAATTGGTGGTTATCTCTCCTCTATTCCCCCAAGTTTGCAGCCGCCGCACCCTATGTTTATCTATTCGTTCTATCAGAAGCCATTCAATTATTAGCCGGAGTAAATCAGGCCCTCGTAATTGGATTAGATCATATAGCAATACACGTGAAAGTCTGCCTCCTTGGGGATCTAGGAATTATGGCCTTTTCATGGTGGCTAGTTCCATACTATGGGATTGGAGGAGTTGCAATGGCTTTCCTCTTTAACGGCCTTTTGATATTTACCCTTACAACCTGGTATCTGTGGTCAAATCATAGAATAGCCATCCATAAATCCATAGGTTGGCTTCCACTTTATATACTGGCCGTTATTGGAGTTGGGGGGGCGATTTCGAGCTGGTCTGAAGTAAATACACCTGGATTTTTTATATTAAAGGTTTGTCTTTGGATCCTCTTCATCCTCTCTTTGTTTAAGTTTATAGGAGGTAAGAAGGGTCCTCTCCTTCAAAGCCTGGGGCAGGCATTCAACCATAAGTAGAAGAGCAATATGTTAAAAAAGATACGGGTAAGTCAAACGATGTTCTTGTGGTTTGAACCCATCCTATTTGTCCTTAAAATAAGAAAGCAAAAGATAATCAATCAGTGAAAGAGAGCAAAGGTATGTTTCGTGTCGCAATTATTGGTTTAGGAGCCGTAACCCGAAATATTCATCTGCCTGCCTATTCCCAACTCAAAGATAAGGTGAGTGTGATTGCAGGGTGCGATGTTGACAGTACGACCCGGACTTTTATGAAGAGAAAATGGCATCTGCCAGAGGTATACGATAATCCTCAAGAAATGATAGAAAAGACAAGGCCGGATATTGTCTCTATATGTACCCCCCCTTCCCTCCATCATGAACAATCTTTAATGGCTCTGGACTCTGGTTGCCACGTCTTTTGTGAAAAACCCCTTGCGGAAAGTTTATACCAGGCAGATGAAATCATAAAGGCCTCTGAGAGATCCGGACGTCTGGTAGTAGTTAATAACCAGTTTCCTTATATGAATATTTATAGATCCTCAAAGGCACTTATCGGATCGCCCGAATTTGGTCGCTTGCTATTTCTCCATGCCTGGCAGACCTTTCATCCTACAGAGCAAACTGAAGCTAGCTGGAGGGGTAAATTGCAGCGAAGATTATGCTTTGAATTCGGGATCCATGTCTTTGAACTCATTAGATTCTTTTTCGAAGATAATCCCGTTAAGATCTTTGCTCATATGCCGAATCCGAAGTCAGAGACCCCCTCGGAGGTGGTCAATATAATCTCTGTAGAGTTTTCAGACGGACGGGCGGCATCTATCGTTCTGGATAGATTAAGCAAGGGGCCAGAGCGTTACCTGGACATGAGACTAGACGGTGAATTTGCATCTATTTATACTTCTATTGGGGGAGAAATCCGATTCGAAATGGGTTTACATGCCCGGGAGAGACGTCCTTTTCTCGGGTTTAACTTTGTTAAGGGAGGAAAGGCCGTTCTGCAAAATGGAAACCGATCGAAAATTATTGCCAGGGATGGAATCAACCCCTTTGCCTCGGCAACAGCCGCTCATTTTAAAAACTATATCGAGGCAATTGAGAATGGAAGGGAACCCAGGGGTCATGCAAGGGATAATCGAAACACTCTGGCGCTGGCTCTCACCGCTTATGATGCCGCTCAAGCTAATAAGGCCATAGAAATGGCACACTATTTTAAAAATAGTAATGGGTAATGCGTAAAATGTAAAATCTGCTTTTAAATACGTCTTTACATTTTACGTCTTTTACATCTTACGTTGATTCGAGCTGGAATCGTCGGAGCGGGATTGATGGGTCGTTGGCATGCATGGGCCATAAAAAGGGTCGGGGGATATCTTTCGGCCGTTGCAGATATTGATCAGAATGCAGCCCGGTATCTTACACGCAAGTATCGGGATGCCGTAAGTTTTTCAGATGTTGAACAGATGCTGAATCGGATTCCTCTGGATGTGCTTCATATCTGCACTCCTGCGGCTACCCATTATAAGATTGCCGAGCTGGCTATAGAAGCCGGCCTCCATCTTGTTATAGAGAAACCTATGACTCTTCAAGCTCGTGAAGCGGAACGTCTTTTTGATCAAGCCGAGAACCGTGACGTACTCCTCTGTCCTGTCCATCAATTCCTGTTTCAAGATGGGGTTCTAAAGGCCAGGAAATTACTGCCTCAAATTGGACGGTTGGTCCATATGGAAGGGGTTTTTTGCTCGGCAGGTGGAACCGGTCTAACCCGCGAACAACTTGATTTTATCATGGCAGATATCTTACCCCATCCACTCTCCCTCATGTCCCTATTTCTACCGTCAACTCTCCCTGAGAAGGATTGGCTGGTCATGCGGCCTGGCTATGGAGAACTCCGGGCCCTGGGGGAGAGTTCAGGTGTTACCTTGGTTATTTTCATCAGTATGAATGCCCGACCAACGGTATGCTCCTTTCAAATAATAGGAACAACCGGAACGATCCACCTGGATCTGTTCCATGGCTTTGCATTCATGGAACCCGGTAAGGTATCCAGGACAAGAAAAATACTTCACCCCTTTGATCTGGCTTTTAGAAGACTATCGTCTGCTACCCTAAATCTTGGACGAAGGATCGTCCGACGAGAACCGGCCTATCCAGGTCTCCGACGATTGATTGCCGATTTCTATAAAGCAGTACAGACAAGATCTGAGTCGCCTATCTCCCAAGAAGAAACCCTTGCAGTAGCACGAATCCGGGATCGGTTAATCCAGGGCGCCGGGCTTGTTAATCCGGTGAGTCCCAAAGGCTGCTGAACAGGTAAGGTCCAACTTTTCATGAAACCAAAGTTATCTATTGTGATTGGGGCAAATAACGCCCGAACCAGTATCCGTGACTGTCTGACTTCATTGGAAAACCAAAAAAAGGACCAGAACGTTGAAATTATTGTAGTAGATAATTCTACCGATGGTACGACCGAGATTATCAGCCAACAATTTCCCAACGTAAACCTTTTAAGGGCTCCGGCATCTGACCTTATTCCACAATTATGGGAAATCGGGATTAATCAAAGTACCGGCAATATCGTTGCCATTACAACAGCCCACTGTGTTCCGGAGAAAAATTGGATCGAAGAGATCCTCAAAGCCCACGATAGCTCCCCTTACCCAGGTATAGGGGGAGCTATAGAGAACGATAAATCTGCGGGACTTGTTGAGTGGGCTATTTTTTTCTGCCGCTACAGTCGTTACATGCTTCCTTTTCCAGAAAGAACGGCCAACGAAATTGCCGGAGATAACGCCTCCTATAAGAGATGGGTCTTAGATCGTTACAAACAGGCCAGACGTCAGGGGTTTTGGGAACCTACCGTTCATGCAAAACTCAGGAAGGATGGCCTTCAGCTTTTGATAAAACCGACTATTGTGGTATATCATAAGAAATCCTTCAGTCTACTGGGTTTTATACGACAAAGATTCTGGCATGGAAAACAATTTGGTAAGGCACGTACAGTGAGTCTTTCTGGTATAAAGCGAATTATCTACGTTTTGCTATCCCCTTTGATTCCCCTCCTATTTCTATCTCGGATTACACAACAGGTGTTGACCAAAAGAAAGCATAGGGGGAAATTTCTCTTATCCTTACCAATTCTAATCTTGTTTCTCCTAGGCTGGTCTACAGGAGAATTGATCGGCTATTTATCACCCTCACAGAAATAAAGGCCAAATTAAAATCGTAATCTATTTAATACGGGAAGAATCTAAATTATGAAAACTCAAGTTCAAACCCTCACCAAACTCCAACGACTCCTCTCCCTCCACCTCTCCCAACCCCCTATCTCCCTCACCCTACTCACCCTGATCCTACTCCTCCTGAATTCCAAAGGAATAACCCACGAAGCAACCGCCTCCCTCCAAGGCGATATGCCCCGATACCTCATGAATGGGGTCTACTTCCATGACTTCTTCCGAGATCTCCCCCTGACTCACCCCCTGACCTACACCTACCACTACTATGCCCGATATCCTGCCCTCTCCTTAGGCCATCATCCCCTGTTGCTTGGAGTGGCAGAAGCCCCCTTCTATGCCCTTTTGGGAGTTTCGGTGTTCTCGGCCCGACTCACCATAATTTTCTTTAGTCTGTTGGGGGTTATTTTTTGGTTTGGGTTGATTCGGTTGATGTATGGGGAGGCGATAGCCTTTTTTTCTTCTTTGTTATTGATCACCACTCCTTTCATTGTGGATTCTTCCAGGGTGGTGATGTCTGAAATCCCCACTCTGGCTTTAATTATCGTTACCACCTATTTCTTCTATCAATATCTGAGATTAAATCAAAACAAATATCTCTTTACTTCGGCTATCACTCTGGTATTAAGTGCCTATGCCAAGCATCTGGCTCTTTTCATAGTCCCAATCTTTTTAGGTTATTTCATTTTAACAAAGGGAATTCGGAAATTATTTGCCAAAGAAATGATTATCTCGTATTTTATTGTTGGACTATTGCTTTTACCCTTGGTTCCCATCACATTAAAATTTTCGCAGACCAATGTCACGTGGGTATCTTCCAGAGCGATCTCTTCTAAGAGGAGCCTATCCAAGGTCTTTCTCTACTACCCTAAAGCCCTCTGGAATCACCAACTTACCCCCCCGGTTTTGATACTCAGTCTGGTTTCCATGGGTCTCTCCCTTTATCGGAGAGAAAAACAGGCTTTACTCTTCTGGTTATGGATTATAGGTTTTTATCTGCAAACTTCTTATATAGTCGTCAAAGATCCCAGATATATCATTTATTGGATTCCGGCTTTTTGTCTTTTTGCAGCTACCCCCCTCCACCTCTTCCAAAACTGCTCAGGAAAAGTCCTGGTCGGAACCCTCCTTCTCCTCATAACCGGCTATCAGTTCACCCTGGCCTTCCAATCTGAACCAGAATACGCCCAGGGCTATGAAGAAGCCGCAAAATATG
>JAUQPW010000183.1 GCA_030550175.1 bacterium | reverse complement strand
AAACCCGAGGAGTGGACCAATATATCAAGCTGATCTATCTTTTTGAAGATACTTCCCAAAGGCAGGAGAACCGGTGGAAATATCGATTAACCGAACCCGGAATAAAATTTATGAAGAGTGTCAGGGCCTTTGCTTCTGAGCCTTCCCGGCTGCCCCTTAAAAAGCAAAGATTATAAAAAAACAAAAGTTTGTTAATTTTCCCTTGAAAAAATTTATAATAAACATATATTAATTTACGAACCCCAACTCATCATAAAGTGGGTGATTAAGCCCCTATCCTGGGTTTCGACTCGGGTTAGGGGTTTTTTATGCCTTTCCCAGGCGTCTAAAACTTACTTGAATTCCAATTCTCATTGACGCTCCTTTACGATGTAGGTATTTTATTCCTGATACAAGAGAATTTATCCTTCATCTTTGTAGTTGGAGTGAACAGGTATAACCTTTTCATCTAAACATCCCCCTATCCCTCTCCAGGGGGAGTTAAAAGATATGGCTCCTGACTGAATCCTCTCCATGGGGGAACCTGCAAGGGTATTTCTTGGATCAGATCGTTTGCGAATCCCTCCTCCGTTCATCCTGTGCTTGTCCAAGGACGGCTCTTAACCTCTGGCCGGGAATTCGCCCTTCGACCGGGCTCAGGGAAAATGGGGAACGGCTCAAAATCAAGAAGATACCCTAAGGGCCTTGGGGGAGAGAGAAGGAGGTTTCTTCTTTTAATTAGAAAAGGATATAGATTCGACCTGTTTCTTTTATCTTATTGACAGAAAGGAGGATCCATCAGTCATGAAAACCAAAATTTTAATTTCGCTTTTACCCATTCTTTTAAGTTTGGCTGTCTGGAATTCCCGGGAGCTTTCATCCCGCGAGATTCGACCCTTAGATCGTCCAGGTTCTCCGGTGGGATTTTATCAGGGAACTCTTAGCAACTTAGAGGAAGCGCAGAGAAGTTTTGAAAATAACAATATCGTAGAGGCGACCCTGCGTCTGGTTCGTGCACGAGAAAACCTGAATAGACTTCAAAGGCAACTCCAGGAAGCCCAGGATAAGGTTAACGATGCCTTGCAGTTTCTTAATCAAGCAAAACCGGAACAGGCCAGGGCTTCGATTACCCTTGCTCTGGATGCCCTGGATCCCAACAAGCAAATTATAGAATCCAGGTCGACGATTACTCAGCGGGACAGGAGAGAGAATTTAAGAATGGTAAAAGAAGATTTACTTCAAGCTCGGGACCGTTTTAGAAACGGAGATATAGCCGGAGCCATTCAAAGTATCCGAACCGCTCAGGATACCCTGGATATTTTGCAGCAGCAGTATCCAGAGTATGGAAATGAAATCCAACAAGCCCAATCTCGGCTCAACGAAGCCGTTTACTTTCTCAATCAAAATAAACCCAGAGAAGCTGCCAACGCTGTAAAGGATGTGGTTAGCATTCTAGAACCTCTTCGAGAAGGATCGTAAGAATAGGGAACTGCGGGTCCACGACCCATAGCCTGCGGGGTTAACAAACAAAAATTAAATTTTTAACTTAAAAAACTTGACAGGTCTCTCCCACTTCCTGTAGAGTAAAAAGTCGATAGAGGAGGTAGTTTATAAATTAACTCTTGCCAGGGGAGGTTTCCTTATGGAGAGAAGTAGAAGGAAAATTTTTTCTTCGAGGGGAGAAGGTTTAAACCGAAAACAAATGTCGGAACTTGCGGAGGTTATTACCTCTCTAAAGGAAGAATCTTCGGAAAGTTTAAAGCGACTTCCCACCGGTTTTAAAGAGACCACCGCCCGATCAACCCTCCTGAATCCGATGACAAAAGCCAGGGGGTATAAGTTTTATCTCTTCCATTTAATGAGTAATGCCTTTTTAGCCTACATTCATTTGCTATCGGGCAAACTGCAGAATCTAAATACAAAAGCCGATGAGGCTTTGAAAATTATAAAATCTTAACGCGTAAGGAGAGTCGGTATGATGCGAGAGATTCTTGAGGGGTTGAAAAACTTGGCGAACATCAATAAATCCGTTGAAGAGTTAGAGAAGAAAATGGATCGCATGATAGACGGAATGGAGAACATTCGAAATAATATAGGGCATGTGGATCGGCGTGTGGTTCGGCTTGAAGAAGCCCGGAACTCTATCCAGGCTGATGTAAAATCTTATCTCATGGAAGAGCTTACGCACATGATGATCGGCATGAATGATAAAATAAATAACCTCGAAGATAAGTATAATGACTTAAAAAAGGAAGTCGAACGTGTTTCCCGAAGTCGTAAGAAGAAACGAAGGAATCCGCTTGGTTTATAGAGACCCGGGTTTTAGGAGGCGGGGAGATAGGGACACGGAGACACGGAGACACGGG
>JAUQPW010000114.1:11603-16638 GCA_030550175.1 bacterium | reverse complement strand
AATATTTATGAATACCGGGACTATCGGCCGGCGGGATATGGAAAGAGGTTGCAGATGAATATACCGCTGATGGGGGATTCGATAGGGGTGGAGTTTGATGAGTTATTGGGCAGGAAAACATCCAATAGGAAATGACAAGGGTAAATCTGCATGGGATTCTCATGGGTCTTTTAAACATCCTGGAGATTTAAGGTATGAAAGTGAATTTAACAACTTTTCCTGGAAAACAAAACCACCCGGCTCAGATAATTTTTTATATCATTGTCCTGTATGTTGGGATCTTTCTTCTGTCAACAAAGGGAATAACCAGCGAGGGGACCGTTTCTCTGCAGGGAGATATGCCGAGATATTTGATGAATGGGACCTATTTTTATGACCTGATCAGATATTTCCCCTTGGGTCATATAATGGAATATACCTACCAATATTATGCCAGATACCCGGCACTCTCTTTGGGACATCATCCTTTGCTGCCGGGGGCTGCCACGGTCCCTTTTTATTCCCTTTTGGGTATTTCCATCTTTTCCGCAAGATGGAGTACCGTCTTCTTTATGCTACTGGGTGTTACCTTCTGGTTTTTTCTGATAAGATTCCTCTACGATGACCAGATTGCTTTTTTTTCCTCTCTCTTATGGATGACAACCCCCTTTATTGTGAGTTTCTCACGGATCGTCATGTCTGAAATTCCTACCTTAGCCCTCATCATTGTAACGGTATATTTCTTTTTTCGTTACTGTGAGCAAGATAAACCGATATATGCCCTTGCTTTTGCCTTTAGTTTTGCTCTCAGTATTTATGCGAAGCATCTTGCAGGTCTCATGCTCCCTATCTTTGTCATCTACCTGTCCTGGTTAAAGGGAATAAGAAAACTGATAAGCAAGGAGATGATCCTCTCAGGGATTCTCATTATCCTGTTGATAACACCTCTTATTCCCTTAACCCTTAAATTTTCTCAGGCTACTGTTGTGATGGTTACCGATCAAACTATGTTTTCCAGATTGGGGTCATTTAATGTTCTCTACCACCTTAAAGCCCTTTGGCAGTATCACCTTACACTACCGGTTTTCCTCCTTAGCTTAATTTCTATAGGGGCCGCCATTTATCGAAAGGACCCCCGGCAGGCTTTTTTCTTGTTATGGATAGCAGGCTATTATCTTCAAATTACTTTCATGGGGGTTCATGAGCCGAGATTTTCTATTTACTGGATACCGGTTTTTTGTCTTTTTGCAACGACAACCTTACTTCTCCCGCGAGATCATCTCTGGAAGATCCTCCTCTCCATTCTGCTCATCGTAATAGCCGGTCATCAGTTTGTAGTTGCTTTTAAATTGGAGCCCGAGTACGCAGAAGGTTATGAAGAGACTGCAAAATACGTCCTTGAAAACAGGAAAGGGGAAAGTGTGTTATTCAGTGCCAATGTAGATACCGGCTACTTTGTATTTTTTGTCAGGAAGCAGGATCCGCATCAAGATTTGATTGTACTTCGTGCCGACAAGGTCCTGGCGACTTCCAAAATGGATCGGATTGTTGAAGAGCGGGTTACCAGCCGGGAGCAGATTTATGAGGTTCTTCAAGATTTTGGTATAGGGTATGTGGTATTGGAGGATAAGGAATACGAGTCCCCTTCTTTAGAGTGGTTACGGGAAGAAGTTAAAACTGATCGGTTTATTTTGCGTAAAAGAATACCCATCCGTACCAACAGCTATAAGTTACAGGACGTCGCTCTGACCATTTATGAATATAAGGATTATACCCCCCCCAAGAGGGGAAAAATGATCTCTCTGGATATTCCTCTCATGGGGGATTCTATTTCAGTCCGGCTGGACGATCTGCTTTGTCATCGACTTCCCTAAAAGATCTTGAAGGCTCTTTGCGGTGGTATTGAAAGAAAGTTAATTCTGGATAGTCCTTCTGCTTTCATCCTCTTCTTCTTTCCCCCCCTTTATCCTTTTACGTGCTGGGATAAGGTAAAAAAGCTTGACCCTGGAAGCGCGGGCCTCTCGCTCCTCTTACCTCCTTGTTCCTCTTTTTTTAGACCTATCCCTGCAAGGGTGCAGGCTGGGAGGCGCCTCCTACCCCATCATTCAAAAATCGGATAAATTTCCTTTATATTTTTCTTGACAGATAATTAACATACGTATATTAATATCACAGCTTTGAAATCCTCCTGTTCATGGGGTTCTTTGACACATTGAAAAATCCCAGTTGAGGTTCGTCACGGAATTCATTTAGCGGCGGGGGATTGGTTTGAGATTTACGTTTATTAGTATTAAAAATACTCCTTAAAAAACCACCCAGGGACTCCTCAGGGGATGCTTTTTAGGAAGCCCATTCCAGGGGGGAAGATCCCTCATGCAAGAGATAGGAATTTTTAGAGGAGAAAACCTATGTCCAGAAAAAAGGCAATAGCAGATCTAGACGATGAATATTTTAAACTTTTATTTCCAGACTCCCTCTCCGAACGACTTCCTCAATTATCCCAAATGGAGCTCTTGATCCATCTTCAACAAATAGATCGAGAGTTGTACGATTTTCATCGGGGGCTCCGGATTCTGGATCAGAACATCCTGCAAGCCAAAAATAGACTTCTAAAATTAAGATTCAAACGGGCTCGAGTCCTCCAAATCCAGCGTAAATTAAAGAAAAAACTCTCTTCTCTCCAGAGTCGAATCAGAGAAGTCAAGCATCTTTTAGAAGACCCTTCTCAGCAGGATCCTGCGTTGCTGGTTGCCAAATTAAATGCTCTTAAAGCCTATAAGTTAAAATTCAGAGAAGCGTTACCTCCCATTGAAGAGAGGCGCATCCGTTTAAGGGAACGGTTTCGGAAGGTTAAGGATCTCCTTAGAACCTGGCAGGAAGATCGCAAAAAAATGCGGCGGATGTTCAAAGAACGTCAGGGTGGGTTGGAAGCTCAGCGGGCAGCGCTTCAAAAATTTGTAGATTCCTCTTTGATGCGATCCTATGAAAAATTACTCCAGCGTTATGATGGTCAGGCCGTCGTAAGGGTTACCGAGGGAGTCTGCCAGGGTTGCCATACCATGATCCCGTCCTGTGTGGTGAGTTCTCTCATCGGAAAACGGATCGTGGTTTGCGAAGTCTGTCAGCGGTTCTTATATTTTATAGCCACGCCTTTGGAACCCATTATCGATTTAAATGAGTTGGCCGTCGAAGAGCCGCGAAGGGTAAGGTTTCATGCCCCCTAAGTTATTAACCCTTGACAAGGAACCCTGGATAAATCATCCTTAATAGGGATGAGTCAGGAAATGTTTTCACCCATTAAAATAGAACTCTATAAGAATCAATTCTGGGCCATCGCCGAAGAGATGGGAGTAACCCTTTGTCGGACGGGATATTCTCCCAATATTAAAGAGCGTCGGGATTATTCCTGTGCCCTTTTCGATCATCGGGGGGAGATGATCGCCCAGGCAGATCACATGCCGGTACATCTGGGGTCTATGCCACTATCGGTGTTGAGTGCCATTGAAAATTTTGAATTCTTCCCCGGAGACGTGGTCATTCTCAATGATTCCTATCGGGGAGGGACTCACCTGCCGGATATTACCTTGGTGACCCCTATTTTCTTCGAAGACAAATTGTTTGGGTTCTCGGCCAATCGTGCCCATCATGCCGATATCGGTGGGATGAGTCCAGGGTCTATGCCCCTTTCCCAAGAGCTTTTCCAGGAAGGTCTTATTATCCCTCCCATCAAACTTTATGAAAAGGGAGTACTCAATAAAGGGGTTCTAGACCTGATTCTGGCCAATGTTCGAACCCCTCAAGAACGCGAAGGGGATCTCCGGGCTCAGATCGCGGCCAATGAAATTGGAAAACGCCGAATCTTAGATATACTCCATAAATACGGCTCCGCTGAAGTAACCGAATACATCGGTCATCTGAAAGCCTATTCAGAGCGAATGGTTCGAAATCTCATCGCAAAAATGCCCGATGGCGAATATACCTACGAAGATTTTTTAGACGATGACGGTATCACCGAAGACCCCGTTAAAATTGCTGTAAAGATTACCATTCAGGGCGATCAGGCGAAGGTGGATTTCTCCGGGTCCTCACCCCAGGTAAAAGGGTGTTTGAATTGTGTCTATGCCATTACGGTATCGGCAGTTTTTTATGTTTTTCGCTTATGTGTCAATGCCGATATTGCTTCTAATAGTGGTTGCCTGACCCCCATTGAAATCGTAGCCCCCAGGGGAAGCGTTGTCAATGCCGAACCCCCCCACGCCGTGGCAGGTGGAAATGTGGAAACTTCCCAGCGGATTGTCGATGTCCTCCTGGGAGCTCTCTCCCAGGCCCTGCCAGACCGTATCCCGGCAGCCAGTTCCGGAACCATGAATAACCTTACCCTGGGGGGATATGACCCGAAAAGACGGCGTTACTACACCTACTATGAAACCATTGCGGGGGGCATGGGGGCGCGTCCCGATCGAGATGGTATTGACGGGATTCATACCCATATGACCAATACCATGAATACTCCCATTGAGGCTCTGGAATATGCTTACCCCTTTCGGGTGACCCGTTACCACATTCGGCGTGGAACCGGAGGGGCCGGGCGTTATAAGGGAGGAGACGGAATCCGCCGGGATATCCAGGTCCTCCAGGAGGCTCACTTTACCATCCTATCGGATCGAAGGAAGTTTGCCCCTTACGGTCTTCAAGGTGGAGAACCCGGACAAAAGGGGGAAAACTACCTGATTCGAGATGATCAGGAAATACCTCTCCCCTCTAAATGCAGCCTGACCCTCAAAGCCAACGATATCGTGAGTATCCGAACCCCGGGTGGGGGTGGGTTTGGAAGAAAATGAAGTAAAAAATTTTTACACCCCGAATAGCTGAAAATCCCAGAAAAAACAAAGGGTTATAAATAAAAAGATCCTCCAAGCTTCTTTGGTGTCGAAAATTTTTACACCCCTTGATCCCGAATCAACCCTTTCCTCTTTAACTTTTCGTCGAAGAGAAAGGTCTAAGCTGAAAATACCTCCTGTCGAAATTTTTAACAGAAGGAACTTTGAAGCGAAGT
>JAUQPW010000114.1:0-11593 GCA_030550175.1 bacterium | reverse complement strand
GGGGGAGGGGGTTAGGTTAGAAAAAATTACTCCCGAAGGAAGGGGAAAGGAGCCCAACGATCCGGCCCCTTAAACCCACATTAAGGCAAAAAAGATCTACCTTCTTCCACGTAGATCTTTTTTCTGAGATGAGAGCCCAGAGGATTTAGCTCAACAACTTTTTCCCCAGGCCTAGCATTCCTGCCAGCCCGCTTGCAACAAGCAGTAAGGTTGCAGGCTCGGGAACAGGGGCATAGGACACAGAGGTTCCAACCGTATTATTACTGATTAAATTATACGTGTTAAAACCCGGCGGATCCATAGACTGAAAGAAAAAGTCTATGCTGGTCGTAGAATTAAAATTACCGGTAGTAATATTCCAACTCAGGGTTCCATTGGAATTTTGGGTTATAGTAATATTGCTTGAACCTACACCGGCTGAATTGGCCCCACTGAAACTGAATCCGGCGACGCCGTTCCACCCGTAGGGGACAAAATTTGTATTGAATTGGGAAACAGAATCGATTCCGGGGGTCACTCCTTCTACATAGGTATAAATGCCTGGATTTGGGTTATAATAAACCGTATTGGTGGTGCTACCTATACTATTTCCGCTGGAATTGATAAAGCTACCGGTAATGGGTCCTGCAAACAACGAACCCGGAATAACGATATCCAGATCTGTAGGCGTAATGGGTACTGCCTCGACGCTCTTATACCCCCCTGCCAGGATGAATAAGGTTAATAAAAGTAATATTGGGAAATTTTCTCTCATAGAGCTATATCTCCTCTCAATGTGATCCAACTGAAGAAAATAAGTCATATTTTCTAAATTAAGATCCTTCAACTCACCAACCTCTTATATTCCCTACCTGATTTAATTCATATCAAATTTTGTGCCACTACAATCGGTAATAAACGGATACTTTATATCATTATAAGTTAAAAATTACCATCCCGCGAAATAGCAAATCAAAGGGTTCTAGTGCATGGATCCAGTTACTCCACCAGGCGGTTATACCCAGACCCAGGATGCTGAGGGTGATTAAGTACCAATTATGTTTAAAGGGAGCTATCCGCTGGCAGGCATACAGGACCAGAGCTACCAGTAGAATAAACGAGGCCAGGGTAGCAGCTATGGCTCCCCAGACCTGGTAACGAGGAATAAGCCAGAAATTGAATAACAGACAGGCCCCGGCAGCCAAAGCGTTGACAACAGCAAAAAGATCGGTTCGTTTGGTCAGACGCGCCGAAATACTTAACGGGGTTGTAGCGGTAAAAAACCAATAAGCAAGGGACAAAACAGGTACATACTGGGCCGCTTTCCAAAAAGAAGGCACAGCGATCAGGCGGATGATCGGATCGGCAAATAGGCTTACACCGGCACAAATCAAGGCAGAAAGTACCAAAACAAAGGAAGCCCCTTTTTGTAATTCTTTCTCTGCATTTGAGCAGGAAGCAACCCGAAACACCCAGGGCCACCAGGCCCAATTCAGGGCATTGAACATTTCACTCCCCAACATCCCCAGGCAATAGGCCAGGGAGTACAGGCCGATTTCGGCTGTGGTGGTATAGTGTACCAGAAAGAAACGATCGCTAAAATGAAGCAGAAATTGAGCCAGAGCGGCAGGTACCAGGGGTAACCCGTATTTAAAGAGGGGGGATCCATCGCCCTTCTAACTTCCACCCCACAGAACTCAGGACACAGAGAATGAGGACGGTACTCCAGAACACGCCGTTGATCAAAATGCTCAAGACCACACCCCATACCCCCCCTCTGTAACCAGACCACAAATATAATATTTAGGGTCAATTGAAAGATCAGTTGAAGCAGGGATATAACCGTAAAACGCCGGGCTTTCCCTTCGGCCCGAAATAGGGTGAGGAGAAGGGGAATAAGATTTCCGATCATCATCCCTACCAGGACAACCCTCACATAGGTTACATGGTCTAAGTTTCCAAAAAGAAGATAAGTTAACCGGGGGATCAGGGGCTGGAGAAGTAAAATTCCGGTTATCATAACCCCTACCATCAGAATAAGGGTCATAGGGACCAGCGTCTGTCGCTCCCTTTCATTCTTTGCTTCATGGTAATGGCGTAAAGGGCTTCACTCATACCCAAAGCAAGGAGAATGCTTAGAATATCCACTAACCGTACAATGGTTTCAATCACTCCATAATCCGCAGGCGTTAGCACCCGGGTGTATACCGGAATCGTCAGGAAACCGAATTACCTTAATTTTGACCCCATAGGGTTGCTTTCACTCCCTAACTCCCCTCTCCCCTTGTGGGAGAGGGGCCGGGGGTGAGGGCCACTTAAACGTTAAGCAAAACTAAATAAACAGTGTACTAATGGCCCAGGTACCATTTTCCTTCCGCCGGTCGCCAAACTGCCAGATCTGTTTTGCCATCCCCATCATAATCGGCAGGTACTGGAACATCTCCCTTCTGCCCCAATGGCCCTTTAACAGTAACTTCGCGGCTTGAGAACTTAATCTCCCATTCCCCTGAGGCCGGCTTAAAGATCCCCATCGTAATCCCCCGTTACAGGCCGATCTCCAAAAACTCCCCAGGGTTGGATGAAAGGACTCGTAGTTGAACTCAGCAACAGATACCAATTCCCATCAAAGGGCCTCCAAACGGTAATATCTGCTTTGTTATCTCCATCGTAATCCGCTGGTATTGGAATATCTCCGGCTATTCCCCAACTTTGAGTCGTCAGGAAAGATGAGGAATCTGGGACCGATGGATTAACCGGGTTAGAAACCGGGATAAGAGCCTGGGTAACGATCGGAACAAGGGTTGGGGTGGCCGTCGGAATTGGAGTGGGAATAGATTTTGGACGTGGTTTTGATTTAACTTTGGGAGTTGGGGTGGGAGTAGCCGTCGGGGCAGGAGTCGGGATGGGAGAAGAAGTAGCTTGGGCCACATTGGACATGGCACTCCTATTATCGGCCTGATCAAAGGTAAAGATGGCAGCATAGAAAGGAGTTGTAGAAGAAGGACTGATAACCAGACTTCGCTGGGTTCCAGGGTTGGGAATCAGATTTGGACAGATTGTATTTGCAGCCCACCAGTTTGTGACGCTGGTGTTCGGAGTACTTGTTTCAGAGATGGGTTTTGTACACCATACACTGTGATAACGGGCCAGGTCCGGAGCCGAGGGAGCCGTCCAGGTTAATAGAATGTCAGAACCGTTAGTAACAGCTTTTAGATCGGTAATTGCCGGAGGTGGAGTCGTATCGGGTCGGGGTGTGTTCTTGACAAAAAGATAGTACCATCCTTCAAATTGTCCACTCCAGGTGGTAAAATTCCCATAGGGCCTGGCTCCTCCGTTTAATCCACCCGTCACATACTGTGTGACATGGTTCCAATACTTCTGCTTTTCCGTGGGCCAATAATACCAGGCCTCAGGATCAACCAAAGTCAGTCCTGTTCCATCCGATGGAACCGTCCCTGCACTATACGTCCCATAACTTCCCGTATTGGAGTCCTTTCGCTTACCCGTACGGGCATCATAAAAATAGGAAAAATTTCCATAGTTGTAATTCCATTCCATCAACCCCGATAAGTAATTGAATCCTTCAGCATAGGCCTGCCAGTCTTTGCCGCGAACTTCTTCCAGATAGTCAATAAGGGCCCGAGCCAGGTACCCGGTCTGGAATCCGCCCCCCGTACTTTCTACATCGGATAATTGATCTCCCTATCCGGGGTCTTGATCGGGTCTGAGAAAATTCCTGATATGGTCCCTGAACCGGGTCAGGATACCCATATCTCCCGTTGCTTTATAGGCTTGCAGAGCATGATTTAAAGAATGACCTAAGGCCCGACTGGATCTATCGGGAACCGGATCCAACCGCTCCAGGGACGTCCTTCTGAACTCGGCGATGAACCGGTACCAGTCTTTGATCCAGGGATTCCCTGTCAAATTATAGGCTTCATCTACATGGTAAAACCATCCATGTTCATTGTCCCGAGCATACCACACGGGACCTCCACTCCCCCTCAAATAGGGAGCATCCATCCTGGGTACACTCCACCCCTCAAACCTTCTCCAGACCCCTTCACAATAGGGATTCTCGGTCAATTGTAAAAGACTCCAATCTTGATCATGGATATATCGGGCCATCCACTGTTTACGAAGGTTTAACTCCCCGACGGCCCGCTCTTCCAGGGCAAAGTAATCACCGGGATTTTCTGTCACGATCCACGCCCCCAATCCATAAGGCCATCCCCCGGTCTGACAGGATCGCTTCCGATACAGGTCCTGATCTCTAAAATTGAATCATCGCCGTAACCCCTCGATTCCCATCACTGATATCCATAAACCCTTCTGGTTGGCTCCCCGAACTCAGTACACTGCCCGTTGCAAGATCACAAATCTTAAAACTGTTGTGGAACTCTTGAGCCAGATACAAGCCATTACCGGCAGATCTCTGATAAACTGAGCCATTTCCTAACCCGAATCGGACCGTATCCTCCTCAAGCCAAAAACGCCCAGAGTAGAGAAGCAAGAGATTTTTCTGAAGGCCAGTTAAAACTCTTTTTAAGGACCCACCGGGTAGTGTCTTCAGAAACGGAAACCAGATCCCTCTGCTTTAGATTGAGGAAATCAGGAAAGCAGTAAAGTAAAAAGAAAGGTAAAAAGAGAAAGTACTTAATTCTTGCTTTACTATTTCCTTCGGCAACCCTTCTACCATGGTAAAAACTTACTTTAGGTAGTGGTTTTCCGCCCCGCTCTTTCGAGTGGTTTAGCTTTATCGGGAAATAACCTGGGATACTCTTTTTGAGTATCCATTATGTCAAGAATTCCTTATATACCTTTGCCTTTCATCTCAAGGGGCCGGTTTCAAACCGGCTCCTTACTCCATGAAACGCAAATCGGTCTGAGTACTCAACAAACTTGTGGAACATTTGTTTCGGGAACAGAGAAGCAAGGAGTTTACCATCTCATAGAATAGGACAACTTAATCCAGATATTTCTACCCCACGTAAGAGAGGGGAGGCGAGGATTGAAAGAAAATGAAACAGACCAAGGAGCAAAAAACCGAGAGGCAAAATAATGAAACAGTTTTTGGATAGGTAAAGACTTTCAAGATTTATAAAATTTGCAAAAAATTTATTAAATTCTTTTCATGATTAACTTACAGCATAATTGAGTAAGCTGTTTTAAATATCCCTTTGAAGAAGAACCAAGTGGATCCAGGAGAAAATGGGCTAACTTTTCTGGAAAAATTCAATAGTTTTTGGAACTTTATGATTGACAATCCTGAGCCGGTACCATATCTTCTTTATGGGATTTGTCTGATATCCGAAACCTTTCTATAAAGGCTAAAGGCTATGAGATATGATCTTTTTAGGAAAGACTCAATTCGTAAAAATTCTTAACATTCATAAAATTTAAAATCTTCTATCTTATACTTAGAATAAATTATTTATTGTAGATAAAAGATATTCCCATGAAACCATTTAGATAGAAGTGAATTTAATAGGATTAAAGGTGTAGTATAGTAAGAAAATTGCTTTCTATTT
This sequence comes from bacterium, assembly GCA_030550175.1. Classification (GTDB taxonomy): domain Bacteria; phylum Moduliflexota; class Moduliflexia; order Moduliflexales; family JAUQPW01; genus JAUQPW01. The sequence continues at coordinate 6,083 of JAUQPW010000114.1, read as the reverse complement.
TTTGGATAAAGAGTAGGAATCCAGGCTAGTAATTTTATAACTTTGCTTAGTTACTTTCCTAAGATCTTCTACGAGTTAAGGGCTGTTTTTTCAATGGTTGAAGTTTTCTTCTTATGCAGGTTAGATATAGAAAAACTCTAAGACCTGTAAGACAAGCAAATCTTTTCCTACTCCTAAAGGGGGTGGTCGTTAGACAAGAGTGAACTGATTAACTCATTCTCGTGAAACGCTCGAAGGGGTTTATTTCAACCTCTAGGTTAGGGTTTATTTTTTCGCCACTTGGAAGTCATGTTCTTATGGAGTTATACTCGTTAATCCTGAAAAGAAGGGAGGTTTGTAATGAGAAAGAGACGTATAGCTATCCTTGGTTCTCTTATGTTTTTTGCCCTCTGTCTTTTTAATCTTGTGAATGCTGCAGAGACAACCGAAGTTGTGGGTTCTGAGCAATCCTTTCCTGATTCCCATCTACCTTACTGGTATGTCCCCACGAAATTCGGAACAACCGGACTCTATTCCCTCTTTGGAGCTGATACTGTAGGTCATAAAGGTTTTTCTCTAGGAGTATACGGTGATTTTACCCAATCAGCTCTGCCTGCAGATCCCCGAGATCTGGATATTTTTCAGTTAAGGTTTGTTGGAACTTTTGGGATAACCGACCGAATCGAGATTGGTGGGATGGTTCCTTTTGTGCGGATCAAAGCAGATTCAGAGTTTGGTCTTCCGGAGATCGATGAAAGTGGGATTGGAGATATCAATTTAGTCGGTAAAGTGAGTCTGGTGCTGGATAGGCGAGGCGTACCGGGAATTGGAGTTTTTGGAAGGGTTTCTTTTCCTACCGGAGATGAAGATAAAGGTTTGGGAAGTGGGACCACGGATTTTGAATTGGGAGGTATTATCAGCAAACATGCCGGTCCTCTGACCCTGTATGGAAATGTGAGTTATTTCTTCTCCGGAGAAGGGGATACCGTTACGGCTAACTGCTCGGTTCCTCAAAGTGTGGCGGCAGGGATTTGTACTCAAGGAATTTTTGAAAATGCTCTTTTTTATGGAGGCGGGGTTGAAGTAACGGTAGCGAGAAGTGAAACCAGTCGACTTTCTATCTTTGGAGAAGCCAGATTCTTCCATGAAACCCGAAGCGAGAGTGATTCGAAGGAGAGTCCCCTGGACAATGTGGATGATGGAGGAGAAGGACTCGTAGGAATTCGTTTGGGTTTCTCCAACGGATTAGCCATTACCGGAGGATGGGGGGGTAAGCTCACAGGAGATGAAGCGGTTCCCGAGGCCCCTGTAAGTCATATTTTTGGTGGGATTACCTATACCTTTGCAGCGAAACCTGCTCCTCCACCGGTTCCAACGCCAACTCCGACCCCACCGCCACCAGCTCCAGCACCGGCTCCACCACCTGTCGTACGTAATCAGTGTCCGGAGATCACGACGATGACTGCAAGCCCGGATAAGGTTACAGGAGGTGGAAGTGTTCAAGTTCGAGTCGAGGCCAGGGATCCCGATGCAGGACCGTCTCCATTGACCTACACCTGGAGTGCTACGGGCGGTCGAATTGAAGGATCAGGTCCTGAGGTTACGTGGATAGCTCCAAGCTGCCGAGAACTGGGTGCCCCATCTAGAACCTTCGATATTACGGTAAAGGTCAGTGATGGAGATCCGGCCTGCGATATTACACGGACCGTAACCGTTGAAGTAACTTGTGAAGAAGTCCTGGAAGGTACCGTTAATTTCGGATCCGGCAGCGCCCGCTTAGATAATATTGCCAAAGCTATTTTGGACAATATCGCAACCTCACTCCAGCAATTCCCAGATCAGAGTATTGTTCTCAGGGGTTATTCGGACAACATAGGCACTGAAGAAGCGAATCGACGTATATCTCAAAGACGTGCCGAAGCAGTGAGAGATTATCTGGTTAGACGCCATGGAATTGATCCAGGCCGTATTACCATAGAAGCTCATGGCTCTGAGAACCCCGTTGCATCCAATGAAACCGAAGAAGGACGACGCCTGAATAGAAGAGTGGAAATTTATCGGGTTCCATTTAAATAAATGAGCTGATTTTCCTCAAACCCTGAAAACAATCTTCTGATAAAAAGAGATTGCCCTATGACTCAACCCATACAGGGCAATCTCGCCATAAAAATGTCTGGAATGAAAAACCCGTTTTTTCTAAGGAAACGGGTTTTTCTTTAAAAAGACTATCTTTTGGAAGATATCGACAACGTGGTAAAGCTTTATAGATACTCTGATAATCTGAGAAATCGAGGTCATTCCCTCTACCAGTTTAAAATCACCGTCAATACAAGGGGATGAGTTCAACCTCAAAAAATCCAGTACCTAAGGCCTAAGAACGGTAAAGGAAGTGTGAAAAAAGGAGGATGGAGATGAGAAGATGGTGGATGGAAAGAAGCCCCAGGCTCGATTCTCATCCTTAGTCTGGATTATGGAGCGATATAAGGATCATCTCATCGGGATTGTGAAAGTAGTTTCTTCCAGGAAGAAAATAACTTTCACGGCAGGTAAAGTATCCGTTCTTTTATGGATTTTTCTAAGCTTTTTTATATCTAACACCTGGGCTGAAGAAGAATGGATCGTAAGGGGTCCTTATGGAGGAGATATTAAGACCGTTGCCTTAAACCCCCATGATCCTCAAGTCCTTTATGCGGGAACCAATGATGGAAAAATTTATAAAAGTGAAGATAAGGGATTTTCCTGGACGGAGTTAAAGCCCGGACTCGGAGAAAGTGGTCTGGTCATTGAAGCTATTGTTGTGCACCCGGAACATCCGAAGATCATCTATGTGGGCACGCGGGGTCTCTGGAATAAGGGGGGTTTATTTAAAAGTACAGACGGAGGACAGTCCTGGAGTCGGGTTAGCAGCCTGGAGCCTGTAAGTGTTCGAACTCTGAAATTTGACCCACAGAGCCCGGAGACCCTGTATGCCGGAACTTTAAACGGCGTATATAAGAGCCAGGATGGAGGACTCACCTGGGAAAGGAAGAGTCAAGGACTCGAACATATTGAAATCGAATCCCTGGTTATTCATCCCATCGATACCCATATTCTTTATGCCGGAAGTTGGAGACGGGTCTATAAGAGCCTCGATGCCGGAGAGACCTGGCACAAGGTCACGGTTGGCATGGATTTAGATTCAGATGTTTTTGCTTTAATCATGGATCCCGGGGACCCGGATGTTATTTATGCGGCAACCTGTAATGGGATCTTTAAAACCGTTAATGGGGGAAATCAATGGGTTAAGTTTACAAAGCGCCATGGGTTAACAAACATTCGAACCCAGGCCCTGGTCCTGAATTACCGGAATCCAAATATCTTATATGCCGGTACGGTGGGAGGTATTTTCAAAAGTGTCAATGGGGGAATAAACTGGACCCCTGTAACCGATAAATCTATTATTGTAGAATCCCTGGTTATGGATCCCGAAGACCCTAACCGTATTTATGCAGGAATCGAAGACGGAGGTATCTTAATAACAGAGGATGGCGGAAAAAGTTGGCTACGTGCAGCCACAGGAATCACCCATACCTATGTAAAAACCATCGTCCAGGATCCAAAAAATCCTAAAACTTTATATGTGGGTGTACCCTATGATAGAAGTTTTGGGGGCATCTTCAAAAGTGAAGATGGGGGAATTACCTGGATCCGTTCCAACAATGGATTACTGGATACCAATGTTGAAGCGCTGGTGATAGATCCCCGTGTACCCGGACTTCTTTATGCAGGAACCCATAACGGCGTCTTTAAAACCCTCAACGGTGGAGCCAGCTGGCAGAAAAAAAGCAAAGGATTGCGGAATCTCAAGATTCTTTCTCTTTTGCAAGATCCTGTAAACCTGAATAGGCTATATGCCGGAACCGGAGCGGGAGTCTTTAAAACAACCAATGGGGGAACTACCTGGACTCCGGCCGGATTAAGTTCCTCTCGCGTTTACTCCTTGGCCATGGATCCTATCAACGAAAATATTCTCTATGCCGGAACAGATAAAGGCATTTATCGAACAGATCCAGAGGGGATGGGATGGATCAAATTAACCGATGGCCTCATAGATATGCCGGTCTTGGTTTTAACCGTTAAACCTGATGAGCCCAACGTGGTATTTGCAGGAACCCGGAAAGGTCTCTTTAAAAGTACAGATGGTGGAACTACGTGGGAGAAAAGTCAATCTAAATTAGATTTCCTGGAAATCGGATCCATAACCGTGGATCCCTTTAACCCGAACCTGATCTATGTGGGAAGCGTGAATGGAAGTGGGGTTTATAAAAGTTCTGATGGGGGATTAACATGGAAACAAATAGACCAAAACAATCTTAAAGTTCATGTCCGATCGATACTCACAGATCTTCAAAACCCCAATCGATTATATGTAGGAACTTCTGCAGGGTTGTATCATTATATTCCTCAAACTTCCCAAGCGAAAAAGTAAAACATTCTTTATGAAAGTTCTTCCGATTAACGCATTAACCTTTGATGTTGAGGATTATTATCAAGTCGAAGCTTTCAGTCACTTTATCCACTTTGATACCTGGGATCAGTATGAAAGCCGGGTTATAGCAAATACCAACAAAATCTTAGAAATACTGGCCGAGAGCCAGGTTAAAGCGACTTTCTTTGTTTTGGGCTGGATTGCAGAACGATTCCCTCAAATCGTAAAACTGATCAGTACCGAAGGTCATGAGATTGCTTGCCATGGATATGCCCATAAGGTTATTTACAAGCAGACTAGACAAGAATTTGAAGAAGATGTATCCAAATCTATCCAAATTCTGGAGGATACCTCAGGTACCAAGGTGATAGGCTATAGGGCTCCTACCTATTCCATCATTAGAGAAACCCTTTGGGCCCTTGAAATCCTCCTCAAAAATGGAATCAAGTACGATTCCAGTATCTTTCCTATCAAACATGATCGTTATGGAATTCCCGACGCCGGACGATTTCCTTATGTAATCGATAAGGGAAGGCTGGGAAGCCTCATCGAATTTCCCCCCTCTACCCTCAGTTTTTGGGGTACCAATATACCTATCGCTGGCGGAGGCTACTTACGTCTTTATCCCTATTTTTTCCTCCGTTGGGGCCTCCGCAAAATAAATCAAGAAGGTCAACCGGTGATGGTATATTTACACCCCTGGGAGCTAGATCCCGATCAACCTAGGATAAATCGGATCGGCCATTTGACCCGATTCCGTCATTACGTCAATCTGGATAGGACGGAGAAGAAACTCCGAGCTCTGGTGAGGGATTTCCGGTTTGCGTCGGCTAAAGAAGTCCTGGGAATCCCGTAAATACCCGATTTTATGCCATATTAATTTCCCATCTGTAGGGGCGACCCCCTAGGCATCAAGTTAAGGATTAGACCTGGAACTAGACACCCCCTAACCCCATATGCGCCAGGATAAGAAGGTTAGCCCCGGCGGGGCGACCTGTTTAACCGGGCGCTCCTCCGGAGCTTGAAAAAATTTCTGAATGACTGAATCTCCCGACTTGTGTCGGGGGCTACCAACGGTTCGTCCCTGACGGGGTTTTTCAGCTTAACCTGGCGCCTATGCCCCTGTACCCCCCTTCCCCGTTCACGGGGGAGTCCCCCCGCGGGCACGGGGAAAAGGAGGTTTAGACCGAAAAGCGGAAAGGGGGCACGTGGGAGGGTCTGAGAGCAGGAAATCTTAATGGCGTAGGGGCAGTCCCTGCCGGTCCGGACTTCCCAGTTGAGTCAACCCCATGTAGATCTGCCCGAATCTCAGGTGAAATCCGGCATTTTTAGCGGGGGTTGCCAGGGTTGTGGTGTAATAATGCGTTCCGTCATCAAAAACGTGCTTGAGTGTCTCCCGGGCCATATCCCAGTACTCTTTTCGTCCTGTTATACCATTTTTTATTGAAATTGTCGTATAGAGATGCTAAAAGAGAACGGAGGGATAACAGAAGTCATTAACTTGAATACCCAGCAGGGGAAGATGAAAGGAATCAAGTACTCAGAAGCCCTCAAAGAAGACTTGGAAGACTTCAGGGGGTACGAGACAGATGAGAAGAAGGCCAAGCTAGGAGAGAGGATCTTTTTTAAGACTGTT
>JAUQPW010000113.1 GCA_030550175.1 bacterium | reverse complement strand
TAATTTTGATGGGGAATTTAACATTGCCAACCGGGGAATCGTTGAGTTCATTGAAGTCCTTAAATTGGATGTGGCTTTTCTGTACGATCTGCTGGGAGCTTCTCAAGAACATAAGATCAAACCGAAAAAGTTTGCCCAAACGGATATCGATGAGGTAATCATCGGGCACACCAACGAACCGGAGTATAAAAAACTTCAAAATAACGAATTTATGGAAGCCCTGAGGGATCGAACGGTTAAAATTGACGTTCCTTATATCACCAAGTTGAGTGATGAAATTAAAATCTATGAGAAATATTACAATCCCTTGAAGATTAAAGGAAAGCATATTGCCCCTCATACCATCGAGATGGCCGCTATGTGGGCGGTCCTAACCAGATTGGAAGAACCTAAAAAAGCCCAGTTGAGCCTCATGCAAAAATTGAAGCTTTACAATGGAAAAACTCTTCCCGGTTTTACCGAAGATAACATCAAAGAGTTGCAAAAAGAAGCTCCCCGGGAAGGTATGGAGGGGATCTCTCCCCGGTACATTCAGGATAAAATCTCCAATGCGCTGGTCAGCGATGAAGGAGCCGGGTGCGTGAATCCTTTTATGGTCATGAACGAACTGGAAAATGGACTGGAACATCATGCACTTATTACGAGTCCAGAACTCCGAAAACGGTATAAAGAACTGCTGGCTCTGGTAAGAGAGGAGTATGAAGACATTACGAAAAATGAAGTCCAGCGGGCCATTTCAGCCGATGAAGAAGCGCTCACCAGACTTTGTGCCAACTATATCGATAACATCAAGGCGTATACCCAGAGGGAAAAGGTTAAAAATAAATATACCGGTCAATACGAACCTCCGGATGAACGGCTGATGCGCTCCATTGAGGAGAAGATCGACATTCCGGAAAGCCGTAAGGATGATTTCCGGCGGGAGATCATGAATTATATCGGAGCTCTGGCTGTGGATGGAAAGAAATTTGATTATAAAACCAATGAGCGTTTGCAAAAGGCTTTGGAACTTAAGCTCTTTGAAGATCAAAAGGATTCCATCAAACTGACCAGCCTGGTTTCCAGTGTCGTCGATAAGGAAACCCAGGAGAAAATCGATGTGGTTAAAAATCGACTGATCAAAAATTACGGCTACTGTGAGATCTGTGCTACCGATGTTCTGAACTACGTGGCCAGTATTTTTGCCCGGGGCGATACCAAGCGATAAGATAAACCCAAGGGGTCAAAAGTGCTTTACGTTTTAAGTGTCCTGAAGGGTCCAGGCCTTAGACCCTTCAGGACACTTAAAAACTTTAGGCCCTTAAAAGATCCTTCAGCCATTTTAAGTTATGTCTAGCAAAATTGAAAGAGACCACGCACGATTTAATCAGATTATTCGAGGTAAGATCAAGAAGGAACTACGCCGGTATATGACGCGTGGAGAACTGATCGGAAAGAAGGGAAAAGATCTGGTTAGTATTCCGATTCCTCAAGTGGAGATTCCCCATTTTGAATTTGAAACCCGAAAACTCGGGGGAGTAGGTCAAGGAGAGGGTGAGCCTGGAACCCCTATCGGTCGAGGAGATGCCGAACCCGGTCAAGGTGCCGGAGAAACTCCCGGGGATCATATCCTGGAAGTAGATCTTTCCCTGGAAGAGCTGGCTAAAATCTTAGGGGAAGAACTGGAACTACCCCGTATAGAGCCCCGAGGTAAGAAGAACATCGTGAACGAAAAGGAAAGATATACAGGTATCCGCCAGGTTGGACCTGAAAGTCTGCGTCACTTCAAAAGAACCTATAAGGCGGCTCTCAAACGTCAACTGGCCACAGGAACCTATGATCCCAATCACCCCCTTGTGATTCCCATTCAAGAAGACAAACGCTACCGTTCCTGGAAATTGACCAAGGAACCAGAAAGCAATGCTGTTATCTTTTATATTATGGATGTATCGGGTTCTATGGGTGATGAACAGAAGGAGGTCGTTCGTATAGAATCTTTCTGGATCGATACCTGGTTACGTTCCCAGTATAAAGGGATTGAATCCCGTTACATTATCCATGATGCGGTAGCCAGAGAAGTCGATAGCCATACCTTTTATCATACCCGGGAAAGTGGGGGAACCATTATCTCCTCTGCCTATGAGTTATGTAACCGGCTCATCGATGCACATTATAATCCCTCCGAATGGAATATATATATTTTCCATTTTTCCGATGGGGATAACTGGTATGGGGATACCGATAAGTGCCTTTCGATTCTCGAAAATCACCTGCTTCCCAAAGTTAATCTCTTCTGTTACGGACAGGTCCGAAGTTTTTATGGAAGCGGTCAATTTAAAGGTGAGATCGATGAGTACTTTGCAGATGCGGAGAACGTAGTAACTTCGGAAATTAACAGTAAGGAAGGGATTTACGATTCCATCAAGGAATTTCTCGGGAAAGGGAAATAGAAGTGGTACGGAGACACGACGACATGGGGATACGGCCCTTTTTCCCTCATCGTTGTCTCTCCGGATTGCCCAATCTTAGCAGTACCAGTTTTATGAGTCTTACCCCTGAGCTAGAAGCTATTCGTAAAGAGGTCGAGGGCTATGCCCGTGAGTACGGTTTGGATTTCTTTGACGTGATCTTTGAGATCCTGGATTTTGACAAGCTCAATGAAGTAGCCAGTTATATGGGTTTTCCAACCCGATATCCTCACTGGCGGTTTGGTATGGAGTATGAACAACTCCAGAAAAGCTATACCTATGGCCTTCAGAAGATCTACGAGATGGTTATTAACAATGATCCTTCCTATGCCTATTTACTCAAGTGCAATAATGATGTGGACCAAAAACTGGTTATGGCCCATGTATACGGCCACGTAGACTTTTTTAAAAATAACATCTGGTTTTCACACACCAACCGAAAAATGATGGACGGTATGGCGAATCATGGAGCCCGAATTCGCCGTTATATTGATAGGTATGGGGAGGAAAAAGTCGAACGCTTCCTGGATTGCTGCCTGTCCCTGGAGAATTTGATAGATCCCCATTCCCCCTTTATTAAACGCCAGGATGAAAAGCCCCGGTTTAATTTTCAAGAAGAAGAAGAGGAGAAGACCATCAAAAAACTCAAAGTTGAAAGACCTTACATGGATAGCTACATCAATCCGGCAGACTTTCTGGAAAGCCAGAAAAAGAAGTTAGAACAGGAAGCTGAAAAAAAACAAAAATTTCCGGAGAATCCCGAGCGGGATGTTCTCTTATTCCTTATCAACCACGCCCCTCTGGAAAACTGGCAGCTTGACATTTTGTCCATTATTCGAGATGAAGCCTATTATTTCGCCCCCCAGGCCCAGACAAAGATAATGAACGAGGGATGGGCCTCCTACTGGCATTCTAAAATTATGACTCAAAAATGCCTGAAGGATTCGGAAGTCGTCGATTATGCCGATCATCACTCCGGAACCCTGAGTACCCGACCCGGGCGGATTAATCCTTACAAACTCGGTATAGAATTGTTCCGAGATATCGAAGATCGATGGAATAAGGGAAAATTCGGCAAGGAATATGAGGAATGCGATGATCTGGAGAAAAAGAAAAACTGGGATAAAAAGTTGGGTCTGGGAATGCAAAAAATCTTTGAGGTTCGGAAAATTTATAACGATGTAATGTTTATCGATGCCTTTTTAACGGAGGAGTTTTGCAGGGAACAGAAACTTTTTACCTATAGATATAACGAACAGACCCAGATGTATGAAATTGCCGACCGAGATTTCAAGAAAATAAAGGCTTCCTTACTGTTCAGCCTGACCAATTTCGGTCAGCCTTTTATTTATATTACCGATGCCAATTATGGAAATCGAGGTGAACTTTATCTCCAACACCGTTACGAGGGAGTTGAACTTCGGATTGACTATGCCAAGGATACCCTTCAAAACCTTTATACCCTGTGGAAACGTCCCGTTCATCTGGAGACTGTGGTCAATGATAAAGGAATTCTCTTTACTTTTGATGGGAAAAATCATGAAGAGAGACGAATCTAATTAACAGGAAACCCATTAATGGGGAGTTAGGAATGAGAAAGACAAAACTTCAAACTCTCATCTGGATTGCAACGGCCTGTATAGCCTTATTCCTTTTAACCGGTGCGTATATTGCCTATCGTAGCATGGAAGGGGAGATTGCGAATCAATTTAATAAACAACAGGAGATGCTGGCTAAGCAGGCGGCTTCCGGAATCGAAGCCCATTTTCAAGAGATTCTCTTTACCCTAAAATTGGGAACTTCCCTGGAAAATGAAGGAATAGGGGCTAATTCGATTAATCTCAAAACCCTCTATGATCAGCTCAACGGAAAAGTGATTAGCCTGGTTCGGGTAGATGAGTCTGGAATCCCAAAGCAAGCTTATCCCGAGGAAATCCTTGAACAGGTTAAAAACCGAAATTATCACGGGGTGGATTATTTTCGGGTCTGCTGGATTACCGGACAACCCTATATATCTAAATGGTTAACAGATAAAACCCGGCCAAGGAAGATCATCGTAGCCGTTCCGGTTTTCAATCGGGAAGTACGGGATGGTCTTCCAGCTTTCAAAGGGATTCTCCTGGCCGATGTAGATCCCAATATTATTATCGATACCTATATTAAACCCATAAAATCCGGTAAGTCAGGATTTGCCTGGCTAATCGATAGTAATGGAACCCTTTTATATCATCCTTTTCATCCTGATAGCAAGGATTCAGCAGATCGTTCTTATAGTGAGAACGAGGATAGTTGTAGTGAATGCCATCAATCCTTTGACCTTGAAACCAGGATGGTGACCGGGGAAGCCGGTCACACCCGGCTAAAGACCCATACCGATCAGGAATATTTAATTGCCTATTCCCCGGTTCATATCGATGGGGCGATGTGGGCCGCTATCGGGGTCAATGTTCCCTACTCAGATGTAACCAATTCGGTTCGAAGAAGCTTCATCTGTATTTTCATCCTGGTCATTATGACCGTAGCCATTATTATCATCGGAGCCGCAGCCATCATCCGGCTTAACAATAAACGAATCAAGGCCGAGGAAGTCCTTGCATCGGAAAGATTGGTTACTATTGGAAAAATGGCGGCTCAAGTGGCCCATGAGATTCGTAACCCCCTCAGTTCTATCAGCTTAAACGCCGAACTCCTGGAAGATGAAATTAACAGTTATGAAGGGGTATCGACGGAAGAGGCCAAGTCTCTTTTAACGGCCATTATGTCTGAAGTCGATCGATTAGCCTCTATTACAGAGGACTACCTCAAATTTGCCCGGTTACCCAGGCCGGTTTGGGAAAAGGAAAATATCAACCATATTCTCCTGGATTTACTCAACTTTTCCAAGGAAGAAATTGCAAAACATGGGATCCAGGTCATTACCCAATTTGATCCTTCAATTCCGGAGATCAAGGTAGATGAAAAACAGTTGCGAGAGGCTTTTCTGAATATTTTAAAGAATGCCTTCGAAGCCATGCCCCAGGGCGGTGAGCTTCAGGTTACCACAACCGGGACGGGCGAACAGATCGAAGTGATCATCTCGGATACCGGAATCGGCATAGAGGAAAAAAATCTGGAGAAAATCTTTACTCCCTTTTTCACAACCAAAGAGGACGGTACTGGACTTGGTCTGGCCTTAACTCAGCAAATCATTCACGAACACGGAGGTACTATCCAGTGTAAAAGTCAGGTAGGTAAAGGAACGACTTTTGTCATACGATTCCCCATAGTTGGTCAGCGAGTGAAAGTGGATAAGTAGCTAAAAAGGGCTTTTGTAATGGTTTATCCTTATCCCTCCTTCTTCTCCTACGCTGTAGAAGAAGGGAGAGAGTCAGAGGTGAGATTCTCCTTCTTGAGAGGGTGAAGGATGAAGACTCCTTACTCTTTGAGTCTTATTGACTTGAAGTTTTGGGAGTGAGGGTCTGGTTTTTACTTTATCTCTTTGAGCCTTTTTAATTATGGATACCAATTCAGAATCTACCATTCTCATCGTAGATGATCATAAGGAAACCCAAGAATCCCTCATAAAGATTCTTCAAAAAGAGGGTTATACGGTACTTGCTGCGGAAAGCGGTGAAATAGCTTTGGATATTATCCGAAAACGCCCGGTCCAGGTCGTCGTGACCGATTTAAGAATGCCGGGGATGAGTGGAATCGATCTACTCCGTGCCTGTAAAGCCATAGCACCTGAAATAGAGATTGTCTTGATTTCAGGTTATGGGACTATAGAGACGGCTGTGGAGGCTATGAAAGAAGGGGCCTATGATTTTGTAGCTAAGCCTTTCAAAAAGATCATGCTGACCAAAACCATCAAGAAGGCCCTTGAGAAACAATCTTTAGCGGCTGAGAATCGTTATCTTAAAGAGCAGATCAAAGACTTGAAGAGTTTGGGTTCAAGGAAACAGGTTATTGGTACCAGTCTGGCCATGCGTCGGGTTCTGGAGATTGTTTCCCAAGTGGCCTCCAGTTCAGCAACGGTACTCATCCAGGGCGAGAGTGGGACGGGTAAAGAAGTTATTGCCAATGCCCTTCACTATTACAGTTCTCGAGCCGATAAACCCTTTGTGAAGGTAAGCTGTGCCGCCTTACCCGAAACTCTATTAGAAGCCGAGCTCTTCGGACACGAGCGGGGTGCCTTTACAGGAGCAATAGCCCGTAGGGAAGGAAGATTCGAAGTCGCCAATGGCGGGACCTTATTCCTGGATGAGATCGGCGAAATGAGTATGGCAACCCAGGTTAAACTCCTTCGGGTTCTCCAGGAAGGTGAGTTTGAAAGGCTCGGCTCTTCCAAGACCATCAAAGTAGATGTCCGTCTTGTTGCGGCGACGAATGTGGATTTGCTGGAAGCTATCAAGCAGAAAAAGTTCCGAGAAGATCTCTATTACCGATTAAATGTGATTACGCTTACCCTTCCTCCTCTTCGGGACCGAAAAGAAGATATTCCCTTACTGGCCGAACATTTCTTAAATATCTATCGGGAGAAAAATCATAAACCTATCAAAGGGATCTCCAAAGAAGCCATGGATATTCTGTTGGCCTATTCCTGGCCTGGGAATGTTCGCGAGCTGGAAAATACCATAGAACGTGCCGTGGTTCTGGCAAGAACTGATTTAATCACCCTGGAGGAGCTCCCTGAAAATCTTAAACGGGCGGTAGTCTCCCTGGGAGCCGACCCCCTTACTCCAGAAGAACTTCCCGAAAACCTTAAAGGAGAAAACTTAAACAAGAATTATTTGATCGTCCCCTTGGGAACTCCTTTGGAAGAGATAGAACTTCAGGTAATTCATGAAACCCTGCGGCGGGTCAAGGGGGATAAGAACCTGGCAGCCAAACTTTTAGGAATTGCCTCCAGAACCATTTATCGAAAGTTAGGTGAATTAGAAAAAATGGACTCGCCTTCGGAGCATAGAGAAGAGAACATCCTCGATCAGACCTGAAACTCAAGACCCTTTAGATCGCTACGCAATATAAAGGAAGGCAACTTAAGGCTTTCTCATGAAATGGGAAGTCTGTAAACGGGGAGGTTAATCTGTTACCCGACTTTTGACAAAGTGTCAAATCAGATCGGCGAAGATGGAAAAAAAGCAGGACTGTAAGAAGACTTTAGAATCAGAAAAGAACCGCACCCTACTTAGGCTTAAGAGGCTTTTCTCCCCTCTTAAGCACGTAATTCCAAGGAGTGGCTTATATCTTGCACTTCAAAAGATTGTTCTCACTATATGACCGGTAAAACAAGACCTCTCCCGAATAGCATCAAAGGAAAGGTTTCACTATCAACCTAACGTAAAGATTTCAAATTTATGCTCCAGCATCCAACACCTTGCATCTTAGTGGTAGATGATGATAAAGAAATTCGCTGCGCACTGACCCGAATCTTCTCGAAGGAAGGCTACCAGGTAGCTTCAGCAGCCAGCGGAGAAGAAGCCTTGGCACTTTTTCAAAAAAATATCTTTAACTTAGTCATTACGGATTTACGCATGCCTGGCATAGGGGGTTTAGAGCTACTGAAGAAAATCAAAATGTGTAGGCCTGAAACGGTGGTCATTATCCTGACCGCTTTTTGCGATGAGATTACCTATACCGATATAAAAGCCTTAGGAGCTTATACCTACCTTTGTAAGCCTATCAAAAAAAATGAAATGCTAACGGCCGTCAAAAAAGCACTCCTACCTGCACCTGATTACAATCAACCCTATTCCATTGTGTTTCCTCAACCGTCCCCCAGTCCCTAGTTTTTAGGTTTTTTCCTTTAAGTTAAAAAATTCCCTTGATTAAATTTTCTATTCTTATATATATACCTCAAATTCCGTTTCCAGATTTTGTTACCGATGAGAAGTATCGTATTAAGGAGGTAAAGCTGTTATGCCAACACCCCTATCGCTGGATGAGCGCATCACTTCTCTGGTTCCGGAAGTTGGTGAAGAATTCCGGATAGAACTCAGACGTGCTTTACAAACTTTACGAGCCTCAGAAAACCCCCTGGGTGTTTTACTGGGTATGCCTCATTTGATTTGGCGATTAATCGAGGAGATTCTAAGGCGCGCAGGATATAGACGACCTAGCAATAGTCTTTACGATTGCATCGTTATGGCCGCCCAAGGGGATCCTGAAAAAAAGATCAAAGGATTGCATATCCTGCCCGATGAAATGGCTTCCCATTTCCACAGGCTTTATACGCTCTCTAACCAGGCGGACCCTATCACCAGGCAAGCTACCCCAACGATTGCCGATGCCGAAGATGCTTTGCATCTTTTCCTGCGCGTGTTGGAATGGTTTTATTGTGAAAGCGAGCCGGGTCCCCATTTGCCTACAATTTACAGTGAAATACCGATGGGAGTAGGGGTAGGTTTTAAACCTACCCCTACTCCTGAAAGGTTACAGGAAATATCCCAAGAAAGGGCCCGATTGGAAAAACTCTTGAAGGAAAGGTTTACAAAACCTATTGCCGTTATGTTTGTTACCCTAGAGGGTGCTACGAAGTTTTTTGGAGGATGGGAGAATCTCATGGATTTTAAAAGGGTCCAAAAATATCAGGCGCTGCTTCTTCCTATTACAGAAGGGCAGGGTAGGATCATCAAAATCGCCGGGGGTACCCTGATAGCTTGTTTCAAAAATCCTGAAAAAGCTGTTAAAACGGCCATTGAAATGCAAAAGATTCTTCGAGGGTATAATCTTCAGACCGCCGGTCAGGGGGAGGAAATTTGCCTGTGTATTGGAATTAACTATGGCGTCGGTATGGTAGAGCAGAAAGAAGATGGCACCCTGGAGGTATCTGAAGCAGCCGTGAACCCGGCAGCCTGGGCAGAAGAAGGGAGAAAAAAGGTCGGTCAGGTTTTAATATCCCAATCTGTTTATGAAGCGATCCGAAATTCTAAAGAAATTACCCGCTTCTATAAGGAGATAGGAGAAGCCGGGAAGAAAGTAAAACCCTCGCCTGCCTATCCGGTTATTTTGAAAGCTATCCTCGTGATTACCCTTGTAGGGCTGGTTCTGATTTCAGGTTTCTTCAGCTACAAGCATTGGCTTTCCCCGCGACCCCCACCTCAGGGGCTTACCATACAACTAACCTTTTTATCCCGGGAGAGACGGACGCCTTACGATCAGGCTTCTCGGGGACCCGGATCGTATGAGTCGAAGAGTACCGGAGCTATCGTTGAGGCTCTTCCCAATGCCGGAAATGAGAATTTCAACCTGCTGGATTATGAAGGACCTGCTGGGGTCGATAGCTGGACCTCTCAACCTGTTACCTTATCTCTTTTACCCCTGGAAGTTAAAGATCCTATTTCCATAGGAAATGAGGAAGTAGAAGTTTTTAATACTCGATTGGCCGATTTTCTTCAAAGGACCGGAAGGGTGGTCGTTGCCGAACAGAGAAAGGTAGAAGATTTATTACGCGAATTAATGTCAGAACCTTTAAGGTTGATTGATCAGGCCTTGGCTCTTCAAGTGGGAAAACGATTGGATACCCGATTGGTTTCTACAGGTACCTTTACCCGACGCGCTAACCTCGGTACCATTCAGTTGTATATCCTGGAAACGGAAACGGCTATCATCAAGGGAACTTTTTCGCAGAAGCTGGAGCTGGATGCTCCATCTGAGGAACCTTTAAAAAGGCTAGCTCAAAAGATGCTGGAAAAAATCCAAAGGGCTTATCCTTTGAGAGGCCGGATTGTATGGGTTGGTAACGAGAACCACCTTCTCATCAATATCGGCACCAAACAAGGTGTAACCTCTGGAACGGTTTTAAAAATTATCCGGGATGGGGATCCCTTTACGTCGGGTGATGAAATTATAGGGTACGAGAAGGAAGAGGTCGGTCTCCTGGAAATTACTTCGGTGAAGGAAAATTTTTCCCATGGAAAAGTTTTGAAAAAAATCAGGGATATTGAAAAGGGGATGAAGGTTGAAGAGATTCCCGGGTAGACAGGATATGGGTTAAGGTAAAACCCCATTTTGCACCTTATTCTTGGTAAAGAGTTCACTTCATTTTTTTCCGAACCCTAGACCGGCTATCAGAGATAAGGAATGTCCCCGTTGGGGCTTTAACCAGATGACCAGTTTAGCAGGGAATAAGGTATTTTTTCACGACTTTAACCTTGACAGAAGCGAGAAGAAATACCTAATTATTAGCAGCCATGGGCGAGATTCGTATCCGTGAATTAAAAACCATTGACGAGATGACCCCCTTAGTTGAACTCCAGAAAACTATCTGGGGATATACCGATCCTTATACGGCCCGACTCCTGCTGGTGGTGTCCAAGACCGGGGGTCAGGTTTTAGGGGCTTATGTAGACGAAAAGCTGGTGGGATTTGCTTTCATGTTCTATGCCTATCGGAAGGGAGAAAATTATCTTCATTCCCAGATGGTTGGGGTTCTACCCGAATATCGAAATGCCAATGTAGGCTATGCATTAAAGCTGGCCCAGCGGGATTATGCGTTAAAGCTAGGCTTAAACCGGATTGAGTGGACGTTTGATCCCCTTCAAAGTAAGAATGCCTACTTTAATGTACATAAACTGGGAGCGGTTATTCGGAGATATGAACCCAACTATTATGGGAACCTTGGAGGTGTGTTCAATGATAATCTAGACTCGGATCGAGTTTATGCAGAGTGGTATGTAAACTCTGATCGGGTAAAGATTCGCCTCAAGGGAGAAAACGAACTCCAGATTCCGACAGATATACGGGTTATCGAGTCTAAAACGGTCAATCAGGTCGTTTTTAATTCCCAGGGTCTGGCACGAAACCAAAGTTATACCCTTCATCCTTCGGATGTAAATTTCTTTATAGAAATTCCAGAAGATTTTGAAGTCATTAAGCAAGATCTTGACCTTGCCCGGGAATGGCGCCGGCAGTTACGGGAGATGTTGATGTACTTTCTGGGAGAAGGGTATTCGATCTTAGAAGTGGTCAGCCTCCGGGTCGATAACAAAAGACGAAATTTCTATTACTTAGCCCATGAAAATTGAACGGATTGATTTACTTCATGTTCAGTTAAAATTAAAAGAGCCCTTTGAGACGAGTTCCAGCCGGAAAGATCATCTGGATCACATTCTGGTAAAAATCTATTCGGGTGGGCTGATCGGTTATGGAGAGTGTGCCTGTCCTACCGAGCCTTTTTATTGTTATGAAACCACCCAGACCTGTTTACATATCCTAAAAGATTTTATTATCCCCCGGGTATTGGGCCAGGATATCGTTTCTGTGGAAGACCTTATTAACAGGTACCGAAGTATCAAAGGCCATAATTTTGCCAAATCCGGTCTTGAGATGGCCTGGTGGGATCTCTTGGCCCGTTGGGAGAACAAGCCTTTATATAAGCTTTTGGGTGGAGTTCGAACCGCGATTGAATCTGGAGTAAGCCTGGGAATTGAAGAGTCTATTGCGGATTTGCTTCCCAAGATAGAACGCTTTCTTAAGGAAGGTTATCGGCGGATCAAGCTTAAAATCAAACCCGGCAAGGATTTGGCCGTTGTAGAGGCGGTCCGACACCATTTTGGAGATATTCCGCTTATGCTGGACGCCAATTCGGCTTATACCCTTCAGGATTTACCACTCTTCAAAGAATTAGATAAGTATCACCTGATGATGATCGAACAACCTCTCGCCCACGATGATATTTACGATCATAGCAAATTACAAAGGGAGATTAAAACTCCTATTTGTTTAGATGAGAGTATTCATTCGGCGGAGGATGCCCGGAAAGCCATAGAACTGGGAAGTTGCCGGATTATCAATATCAAACCGGGCCGTGTCGGGGGACTTTATGAAGCCCGTAAAATTCATGATCTGTGCTACCGGCAGGGTATTCCGGTCTGGTGTGGAGGTATGCATGAGTACGGAATAGGTCGGGCCCACAACATCGCCCTCAGTACCCTTCCGAATTTTACCTTACCGGGGGATGTATCCGCCAGTTCTAAGTACTACCATGAAGATATTGTAACCCCTCCTATTGAGCTGGATAACGGTAAGATTAAGGTCATAGAAGCTCCTGGAATCGGTTATCGTCCCGTGGAACAGCAGATTAAAAAATATACGGTGGCTTCCTATTGCTTTGAAGCGTAGTTTAAAAAATTTAAGGTAGGTGTTTAAAAATGATCACCCGTTTAATCATTTTTATCCTTGTTCTTTGGATAATCCATAAGCTCGTAAAACAAGCCCGTATGCTCTTTTTTCAAATAAAAAAGAGGGAAGCCAATGAACTGATCATGGGCGGGGAGATGGTTCAAGATCCAAGCTGTCGGGTGTATATTCCTAAAAATACCGCTATCCGGCAAAAAATCGGGCAGCATCAGTATTATTTTTGTAGCCAGGAATGTGCCAGAAAATTTTATGAATCTCTCAAAGCCTGATAGATGGGAGTGATGGATAAAAAGCTTAATCTTTATAAGCGGCAGATTATCCAGATAGGGCAAAGGCTTTATCAAAAGGGGTTGATCGTTGCCACCGAAGGGAATATTAGCGTTAAAGTCGATGAAAATACCCTCTTAGCGACCTCTCAAGGCATTCATAAAGGGTCTATGACGCCGGGTCAAATTGTGAAAACAGATTTAAAGGGTGTGAAGCTGGAGGGAAAGGGGGAACCCTCTTCGGAATTAAAGATGCATCTAGCTGTTTATCATACCCGTCCCGATGTAAATGCAGTCATTCATGCTCATCCTCCTGTTGGTACGGGATTTGCCGTTGCAGGTCTTGCCTTAGATCAATTTATCTTGCCGGAAGTTGTGGTTACCCTGGGTACAGTTCCTTTGCTCAAATATGCCACCCCAACTACCGATGAACTGGCAGAATTGGTTTCGGATTCCATTGCTCAACACGATGCACTTTTGTTGGCTAACCATGGGGCTTTGACCGTAGGTAAGGATTTAATGACGGCTTATTACAAGATGGAAACCTTAGAACAATTTGCAAGAATAAGTCTGGTGGCCAGACTCCTAGGTAGAGAAAATATTCTTCCTCCCGAGGCAGTTGAAAAATTGATGGAACTACGTGCTCAATATCTAAGAAAATTTTCTTCTTGAACAAGAATATGGATCTTGACTAAAAATTTATTCTTGTGATATATGGAGAGATCGAATCCACGGAAGCGGGGTTTTTGGAGTTTGTTTGGGACCTTTTTAACCATTGGATGACCTAGCGCACAAAGAGGTGGAAATGAATCAAAAAACCTTAAAAAAATCGGTTGAGTGTTCTGGAATCGGTCTTCATTCCGGTCGACCTGTCACGATGCGTATCCGCCCGGCTCCTGTAAATAGTGGGATTGTATTTAGAAGAACGGATCTTCCTGACCGAAAAGCAGTGAGTGCCCTTCATGCCAATCTGGTTAGTGCGCAGTATGCAACTTCCTTGGGAAATGGAGAGGTCATTATCAAAACCGTTGAGCACCTCCTATCTTGTTTGATGGGATTAGAAATCGATAATGCCCTCATTGAATTGGATTCCGAGGAGGTGCCCGTTTTTGATGGAAGCGCTAATTATTATGTTCAATTGCTGCAAAGTGCAGGTATCCAAATTCAAGAGGCCAGACGAAAGTTTATTAAAGTATATCGTCCCATTGAACTTTATGATAAGGATAGGGCCATTTCCATTAAACCCTATCCTCGGTTACGTATCACCTATACCATAGACTTTCCCCACCCCCTCTTAAAAAATCAAACCAAGACCATTGACATTTCCTCAGAAAGTTTTATTACCGAGATTGCTCCGGCTCGGACTTTTTGTCTTTATGAAGAGGTAGAAAATTTAAGACAACAGGGATTAGCAAAGGGAGGTTCGTTAGAAAATGCCATTGTAATTGGCCGGGATGGGATTTATAATGGGAGTCTTAGATTTGAAGATGAATGTGTTCGGCATAAGATCTTAGATCTCTTAGGAGATTTAACTTTATTGGGAACCCGGATTCTGGGACATATTACCGTTTACAAAGGAGGTCACTTACTCCATTCCAGACTGGTTCGAGAAATTCTTCTCCAACAAAACTCCTGGTATTATACCTCTGGTAATGAAAAAGGAAGCCTGGATGAAAGGAAGATCGTCTAAAGTAGAATCCAGGTTCAGAAAGAGGGTAACGTTTCAATCTTGGGTAGGACAACCCTCTGAAGTTGTTCCTACCCACCGGTTATGGAACCCTGGCTTTCCATCAGGTTGAAGAAATAAGATATTTCTCCTGCTGATGTTCCATGGGATTCTCTTCTTCATGATCAAAAAACAGATATCGTCGCCACTCTTTCTTCTCTTCTCCAAGCCGTCTTATAATCTGCAGATAAGTAACCACACTGGGAAGTCTCGGTTTTCTTAAAAGTTTCATGCCGGCTTCTTCAGGGGTATCGTCTCCTTTTCGATTATTACATGACCGACAAGCGGTCACTACGTTATCCCATCCATCCCATCCACCTCGGGAAAGGGGAATTACATGATCCAGGGTAAGGTCCATAATTTTGAACTTTTGATAACAATACTGGCAAATATAGTTATCCCGAATCAAAACATTTTTTCGCGAAAACTTAACTCGATGATAGGGAATCTTTACGTACCGTAAAAGTCTGATTACAGCCGGTACAGGAATAGATATGGTAGGAGAGCGTAAAACCATATCGGTCTCTTCCTCGACAATGGCTACTCCCTTAAATATCAGGGTAATCGCTCTCTTTAAATTACAAACATGAATCACTTCATAACTCGCGTTCAATACCAAGACGGCATAATTCACAGACAAGGCATCACTCCTTTGAATAATCTAAAGATTAAGTAAATAAACTTATTACGCAATCTTTCCTATAAGCTACCATGGATAGGGGGGTTATGTCAATAAAATTTTAACGGCTGGCAGTTTATCTCTCCGTACAGGGATAACTTTTTACCCCTGTTTCGTCCCTGGGCTCAAGCCCGGTAACGAGAAGCTCAAAGGGGTAAGAATCCAAACGGTACCTGTTGCCGGAGGAAATACCATTTGAGGGAAGGGTAAGTCTTCAATCTTTGTGGGCTAAGAAGGTCTCCAGAATCATAAGCCCTAGCAGAGCGGACAATAGAAATGGCCAGACTTGATTTCGTGAGTTATCGGCAAGGTTTTCACCTTTCAGAAAGGAGGATTTGGGAATAACTTTAATTTGAACGGAATTGAGCCGTTTAGAGATCTCTTCTTGTGAAATAGCACTCAAGTCTGACTCCGAGGGGTCTAGATTTACAGAGAAGAGAAAAGAATCTTTTTTGTTAGATTGTCCCGGCAATATCACCCGATAGGTTCCTGGAATATAGGTGGATTTATAGGCCAGGAGAGGTTGGGCTCCATCCATCTGGAGATCGACAGATTGGGCTCTTCCTTCTGCATCCTCAACCGTTACCCGGGAGGGGGGGTTTGCCAGGTCCAGCTTAACCTCCTTAACCTGTCCGACTCTTAAAGATTCTTCTCTTCTTACCTCGTCTAATCCCGTACTAAGGTAGTAGATAGATTGATGAAGAAGGGGTAAAAAGGCCGGTTTGCTGGGCAGGTTGGTCCAATCCCGATCTAAGGTCGAAGCAAAAAATAGAACACTCCCTTTTTCCAATTTGTGCTCGGCTATGAAAGGATCTCCTGAACTAAAAGATGCAATCACCTGGGAACTGGGTTGCAAGGTCGCCAAATCCCCTTTCATATATTTTCTAAATTCGGCAGATTCTAAACTGCTGCGCTTTTCCTCTTCAAAAACCTTAAAAATAGGATGATGTAAATCGGTTGTATTAATCTTAACTGGCGTCGATCCTGTATCTATCACACTTTGTAACTTATAGGGAAGCAGATTAAATTTTAATAAAAACAGCCGGTTGTAAACATCAGGTTTGACTTTTTCTCCTGAAGAAATAATCAGATGTCCCCCCTGGCGAATATAACGAAGGGTTTCTTGAAGTTTATTCTCAGAAAGTGTGCCGACGTTACAGAACATGAGAACATCAATATCTTTTAGCTCATAGTTCTCAAATTCCGTCGTGGTTACGATAATAGGTGAAATAATAAACTGCTCAAAGGCTACCTTCGGATTTAAAGCATATCTCAGGTAGAAGGTTTCATCCTTATAAAAAACACTGTTCGGATCTCCATTGACGACCAGGACTCTAATCTTTTCACGGACGTGGGTGGAGAAGTAAAATTTATTGTCCACCATGAGGTTATCATCGCTGATTTCCACGAAGCCTTTGTACCATCCCGGTTTGGAGAATTGATAGCGAAACTCACCTTCCA
>JAUQPW010000112.1 GCA_030550175.1 bacterium | reverse complement strand
GCACCCCCACCCTGTCCCTTCCCCGTTTCACAAGGGAGGGAACTTCACTTCAAAGTTCCTTCCCCTGCAAAGCGGAGGAAGGTCAGGAAGGGGGGATCTCACTCTTATCCCGGCGCTTATGCCCTCCAGGGGGGATTTAGAAGGTTACTCGTTAAATTCCCCGCTGAAAAGGGACAAGGGAATGTTCAGACCGAAAAAAGACTTTCCCCTTTCTTAGCTTGATGCCTATGGGGCGATCCCTATCCTTTATTTCACCTTTCAATACCAAGCTGGTATTAATCCTGAACGGTATAGAATAAAAGATATTTTTGGACGCGATGGATAATCTTCCATTACCCTTTAGTTAGCAACTTTTGTGCCTTATAGTGGAGGATCCAGCCGGCGAGGCTCTATCAGAGAAACGATGGCTTTTTTCCGTTCACAGAAGTGTCTGAATTTTTTTAAAAACATCGCCCGTCTTAAAAGAGATTCTTCTTCCGGACGAACCTGGAATACCGTTTGACTGCCGATCACGATAAGCTTCCGGGCGGCACGGGTTAAGGCCACATTCAATCGATTGGGACTGAGGAGGAATTCCGATTCGGCCAGGATGTAATCAGGATCTGAAGCGGTAAGGGAAATAAGAATGACCTCCCGTTCCTGTCCCTGGATACGCTCCACTGTATCCACCAGGGGTAAGGATAGAGGCAGAGACTCCCCCACCTGGGTCTGTTGGGTTTGGAAGAGCCCGGTCAGTCGGGTTATGATTTCATTGTTTTGGGCCCGATGGGGCGTGATAATAGCTAGATTCTGAGGGGGAATTTGATAATCCAGAACCAATCGCCGGGTCAGATCAACGATCAGTTCAGCTTCCAGGAGATTTCGCTGCTGAGAGAGATCGTCGAACGTTTCGACGAGCACCACCGGTTTGAGAGGATCCAAGATTTCGTCTATTCGGGAAGCCCAGGGTTTAGAATCCTTCTGGGTCTCCCCTGTCGGGCTTTGGATTTTAGACTTTAGAGTGGGAAGTTTGAGTTGGGCGTTCTGGGGATGAGGCTTGAGTCGGTTGTAATAGAAAGTTAAACTGGGGAATTCGGTCAATTCTTTATTCATTCGGCGGGTTTGGGTCAGCATCACCGTACAGGATCGATAACCGGTTCGACTT
This sequence comes from bacterium, assembly GCA_030550175.1. Lineage (GTDB taxonomy): Bacteria > Moduliflexota > Moduliflexia > Moduliflexales > JAUQPW01 > JAUQPW01. Next base: position 15,856 of record JAUQPW010000112.1, on the reverse strand, counting down.
TTAAGATACTCAAAAATGGACCGATGGTAATACTCTTCCTCAGGATAGGTTCCCTGCACAATGGGTGGCATTTGATTTTCATCTCCCACAAATAGAAATCTGCCTTTGCCGTATAGCATGGCTAAGATGGCCAGAGGAACCGTGACTTGAGAGGCTTCATCGAAAACTACCAGGTCAAAGAGGGATTCAAACGCGTCTCCCGAAGTCCAGTAGTTCTTGTCCTTAACGGCCGAGTAAATTCCCTGGGGAGTGGCCCCTAAAATATAGTAAGGATCTTGAGGAAAAAGCCCTCCCCATCGTCCGATTTCCTGGACTCTGGCACCTTCCTTGGGATTGGAGAGGTCGATTTCCGGGTTTAACTCCTCGGCTTCACCCCCGGTAGAGTTAAGCTTGTAGATGGGACAAAGGACCTGACCTCCCATAAAGGTATTCAGATGGGAAGCCACTTTACTCAAAACGTTATTAATGGCCTTATGGGAGCCCGCACTCACCAAGATCCGCAAAGGACGTTGCTCGCACCGGGCGAGGGTTATCTGGGCGATAAGAATCCAGGCAAGAACATGGGTTTTTCCGGTCCCGGGAGGTCCTTGAATAAGGGAAAGATCGTATGTAAAGGGGAGAAGAAAGGCCTGTTCCTGAGAGGAGTCGAAATCAAGAACCTTCCTCAGGGGTTCCATCCATGCCATGGCCCAGCTCCGTAGAGAAGTATTTTCTTTCCCACCATATTTGCCGTTAAGAAGATCAAAGAAATTAAAGGGCGACTTTTCAGAAAATGCCCGGTTCACCGCATGCCAGGCTTTAGAAAAGGTAAAGTCATCCAGATCTTCATCCAGCGTATACCGGGCCTGGGGATCTATGACCAGAGGCCCCTTTCCTCTGGGTATCAGTACCAATTGAAGTTTTCGAGGATCGTTCCGAACGAGGATCACACTCTGACCTTCCTGAAGGGAGTTCGAAATTCGAACTTCGGAGTTCAAACCCTGAACAGGTCCCATGGGATTGAGTTTTAAAAATTCATTGTCCCGAAACTTCGACTGGGCCCCCGAGGCACCATAAGAGAAGACATAGCCCTGTTTTCCGGAAGGAAGTACCTGGGTGTTAAGAAATTTAAGCATGGCAATGCAGCGATACTGGGCTACCCGTTCACTTACCGAAAGCCGTTGAAACTGCCGGATTTCCTGGATTTTAAGGTCTCTCTCGGTTTTAAGAAAGGTCAAAAGCTTTCCTTTCAAGGAAGTCCACTCCCCGGGAAGCGGCTCCAAAGCCATGGAGGTCTTGGCTCGAGGCCATGTCAGGGTAGATTTAAGATATCCATCAATATGGGCTGCTGCCCGAAGGTTGAAAGTCACAGGGGCCAGTATCTGATCCTGATATCGACTTCGTTGAATGGGATCCGTTGTCTGCCAGTACAATTGCGGAAGGGAGAGAGATTCAGGGTTTTCATCAACCTGGAGACCGGGTTCCGAATAACCAAGAACCCGGGCAACCTGGGGGAGGGTATAGGCAGATTCTACGGGTAAAGCAAGGGTTTGTTGTAAGACCTGATGAAGATTTGCATAGTGACCCTGGGCATTGAAAATAAGCTGCTGAAGTAAAGTCCTCAACTCCTCCATCCTTCCGCTCTCCCATTCCCCTGTTTCCGTCTTTTCCCACTCTCCTAAAAAGTACTTCTCCCAAATCCTTTGTAACTGTCGCTTTTCGTAGCCGTCATAAAGAAAAATATGGGCCATCTTTCCCTGATCCTGACAATCCTTCCAAATTTGATGCAGGCAGATTAAGAAACGTTCAAAGGTTTGCCTTTCTTCTTCGGGACGGGAAGCCAGAAATATCTCGAGCCGATCCTCTTTTCCAGATTCCCGAACTAAAAGGCCATACAGGTAAAGGATCTGTTGCACAGGATCTGTTTCTACCTGGATATATATTTCTACCTGGATATTATGGGGAATCAGATGGGAAATCGACTCTTTAACAATAATGCGATTTTCCTTTAAAGCCCGGGCATGGAGTTGAATCTGCCTGGCAGAACGGGAAAGAATCCAATCCTCTCGATAAGCGCCTGGATCCAGGGAGGTTGCTGCCTGACTCACCGTTGTAATTCCATCCCGGAGAAGCCTTCGCTTCTGTGATCGACGTAGAAACGGGATAAGAGAAAGATCGTCCTTTCTCCGGGCTTCTTCCTGACAGTGCTTAAAATATCCGCAGGACCTGCATTTAAAGTCCAGATGCCAGGCTACTTCTTGGGGATCTTTGGAGAGAATTCGGGAAATTTCCTTAAAAACATCTTCCAGGGCATAACGAAAAGGTTCCAGATCAAAGCTTTCCTCCGAATAAAGCCCCAGGTCCTGGTCTTCTGATCCTGACTCCTCCACTTCCTTTGGATTTGAATTTGGAAGCGGAACAATAAAACCGCGCTCGGGATAGTAAACGGTTTCTCCAGGATAGAGACTTCGATAGGTGAAATAAAGAAGGTGGGAGTACAGAGTTACCTGGTATTTTTGATAAAGTTTAGGTTGCAGGCTGGCTTTGATATCTCCGACTTCGTAGATCGCATGCCCTTCGGGTGTGGTTTTATCGGTCCGTTTTTTGAGCAGATCGGGATAGCCGTGCACCATAACCGGAAGATGGGCATAAACCTGTCGAAATAAACCTGCCGGATAGAGGTAGGCTTGATAAATGAGATCCGCTTTTCCTTCTCGAATCAGTTCCCGAGTCTGCTCTGCTGCGTCAGGCCCTTTCACCTCTACGATCTGAAGTCCCCGGCGATGGTACCACTGAAGAACCCTCTTCTCATGTTCTAAGCCCCGGGCCCTCAATCGGGAATCCATCTCCACTTTGACCGGTTTTCTTGGATCCTCGTCGGGAAGCAGATGATAATACACTTGGCGTTCACAGGCATGGTGAATATATTGCCCGAGAACGGTAGGGGTTAAAGCCTTAAATTTTTCCACAATTTTAACAGTTGGCCAGAACCTTCCCCAGGGTTAAGGTTTCCTTTCTGACCTTTCTACTCCAGGGGAAGGAACAGGGAAGTTAAAATCTCTTCCCCTGTAGAGCGGGGAAAATGGTCCTGAGGTTCCAACCCGGGAAATTCGATTCCACAAAACCCTTTCCCCTTTTTATTTGCTGTGCTTTAAGTGCGCTTCGATCTGACCTTTGGTAAAGGGGCTTACAGATTCTGCGATCATGACATTTACACAGGCTGGAAGGCCGGATTTAAAAGCCCGTTCCAGGGCAGGCTGTAATTGCTCGGGCTTTTCCACAAACTCTCCGTGCCCCCCCAGGGCTTCCACCACCTTGTCGTATCGAACCATGCCCAGATCACATCCTATGACACGATCCTTTCCGTAAATGGCTTTCTGTAACTCCCGTTCTAATCCCCAACCCCGGTCATTACCGATGACGACGACAATAGGCAGCTTATGTCGAATGGCCGTGTGGAATTCCCATCCGAAGAAGGCGAAGGCTCCATCTCCGGTTAAAACCACAACCTGTTTGTCCGGCCTTGCCAGCTTGGCTGCGATGGCGAAGGGGATAGAAGCCCCTATAGCAGCCAAAGGTCCCAAACGGAGCCAGTGACCCGGTTTATGGGCCGATAAAGCCAGACGACACCAGTGGACAAAATCTCCCCCATCGAACACCAGAGTGGTATCCTCATCCAACATCTTCTTGACTTCCCGACAGAGACGCAAAGGGTGAATAGGGACTTCATCGGAGTTTTCATAAGGTGCAAATTGTTCTTTACTGCCCTGGGCTACCTTTCGAAGGTGCTCAATCCACGCTTTTCTTCCCCAACTTTTTTCCTCCCCTGCCGTGGTGATAAGTTGCTTCAAGGTGCTTTTAGCATCGGCTAAAATTCCTATTTCCAGCTCACGATTCTTCCCCAACTCTCCGGGATAAGTATCCACCTGAATCAGTTTAGCCTTTGGATCAAAAAATCCCGGGCCTCCATATTTAAGGCGGAAATCTATTCGTTTCCCCAAAACCAACACTACATCGGCCTGTTTAATTTCTTTGGCAACCGGATTAAAAGCCGTATCGGCATAGCCAAAACAGAGGGGATGAAAATCTGAAACAATTCCCCGTGCCATCCCAATGGTAAACAGAGGGATCTGGGTCAATTCAATAAACCTCTGTAACTCAAGGGATGCCTGTGCCCACCAGACTCCGGAACCGGCTATACACACCGGTCTTTCGGCAGTTTTGAGAAGGGTAATGGCTTTTTCAACCAGATCCGGGTCTGTCGATGATCCCTGCAGGATCCGATACCTCTCCCTTGGGGGGAAGGAAACAGAAGATTCCTCCACTTCTGCCATAGCCACATCTACCGGGATGTTCAAATTGGCAGGACCCGGACGTCCCGATACGGCCTCACGGTAAGCAGCGGCTATATATTCCGGGATCCTCTTGACTTCAGTAACTTCCCGAACCCATTTTGTCACCGGCTTCGACATACCCACCTGATCCATCTCTTGCAGGGCGTTTTTTTCCTTAAGGTACTGATTAAACTGACCACTGATCAAAATGACGGGACTTCCGGCCAGATAAGCTGTAGCCAGCCCGGTCATTGCATTGGTATGGCCTGGACCTCCAGTAACAACCGCCACACCGGGTTCTCCGGTCACCCGGGCCCAGGCATCGGCCATATGGACGGCCGCCGATTCGTGTCGGGTATCTATGACCTCAACCCCGTAATCCAAACAGGCATTAAAAATCGGATTGATATGATCTCCACAAAGTCCAAAAATTCTCTTAACCCCTTCCCGTTTAAGGCTTTTAACAATAAGGTGTCCTCCTGTTAAAGTTCCCATATTTCTCCTTTTTCCCATCCATCATAAAGAAGGCCTTTTTCCTATTCTTTCCTCAGGATTATTCCCCACAATCTTCTAGCATAATTTCTCAGTTTTTCCCTGTCAAATAAAACATTTGGGATTTTTTAAATGGAAAAAACAATAGGAGGAGAATTCAAACAAAATTCGAGGAGATCGAAAATAACAGGGGGAGAAACCCGTTTTATGGAGAAAAAACGGGTTTCTTAAAATGAAAGGAATCCTTAAGATAAAAGTTGTATCTGGTTGCTTTACTTAGAATCCGTTTCAAAGGCTTCTTTGACCATTTGTTGAAGTTCGCCCCGTGCATAGAGCTCTCGGGTAATGTCGCATCCGCCGATAAATTTCCCGTTAATAAAAACCTGGGGGATGGTAGGCCAGTTTGTAAATCGCTTGATCCCCTCTCGAATCTCTTCATCTTCCAGTACATCTACTGTTTCAAAGGGATAACCCAACTCCTTAAAAACCTCCACAGTTGCTGCTGAGAAACCACATCGGGGGAAATCTTTGGTCCCTTTCATATAAATGAGGATCTTGTTACTGGCAACCTGGGATTTAATTTTCTCCATAACATTTTCTGACATAATTTTTACCTCCTTTTGAATAGAGATTCATTTCACTCCTTCATTTTAACCTTAAACAGAAAAAATGACTTCAACTACGAACCTCGCCGCCACTGTTCAGGGGTATACGTTTTTAGGGCAAGGGCATGGATATCACCGGCCATAACCTCTCGAAGGGCGTCATAAACAAGTCGATGCTGGTCAACAAGCCCTTTTCCTTCAAATTCCGAAGAGACCACAATGGCCTGAAAATGATCTCCACTACCGGTCATGTCCTCTACATGCACCAGGGACCCAGGTAATGCTTGCTCAATCGCAGCTTTAATTTTATCAGGATCCAGCATACCGTACGTTCCTCCCATGTTTGCTCATTGAATAATGATCGTTAAATTCTTTATATAAAGATAGGTCTTGGAGAAGAGATAAGCAAGGAGTAAGATTTAACATTATAAGCTTGACATACTCCGTGGGGAGCGATTTAAATTACCTCTATTCGAGGATACGATGATATTTTATTTTGCCTGATTTTTGATATCATTTCCGGGTTGAGATAGAGCCTTAGAGGGTAGGAGTTAAAGTCCCGGGATAGTGTATCCTGCATAGGTATCAAGTTAAGGATCAGACCCGGGGTCTAGACACCATGAAGGCACCCCCTTCCCGACCTTCCCCCGCTTTGCAGGGGAAGGAACTTTGAAGCGAAGTTCACTCCCCTGGGAAACGGGGGAGGGACAGGATGGAGGCGCCTTATCCTGGTGTCTATGCCCCCGGTACTTTGTGAAGTTAAATTTAAATAACCATTTTGCCTTCACCCCTACACCCCTCTCCCGAAGCTTCGGGAGAGGGGCCAGGGTAAGGGCAGAGCATTCCACGAATTTAACTTTACAAGGTACTACCTTGTAAAGTTATTTTTGCAAACTAAGAAATCTTGTGGTATATTCCTTCTCATAAAACCTTTTGGAGGGAATTATGCCAGCAAAAAATATCATGTAAAACTTAGTGAAGCACAACGTCAATACCTACAAAAACTGACTACAACCGGCAAGGCTTCGGCTCGTAAGCTTTACCGAGCCCGAATTCTTTTGTTGGCCGATGAAGCTGTGGGCAATGATCCCAACACCGATGAGCAGATCAGTTTGCTTTTGGGGATCTCAAGGGCTACCGTCAGGCGTTTTGTTCAGGTGTGCAAACAGTGCACTAAAAAGGAGTAGGCCCAGTTTATGAAGGAACTGGCTGAGACTCATTATGGACAAGCCGATCGAATTCGCTTGATTCAAGATAATCTCAATACCCCCTGTGCAGGTTCGTTTTATGGGACCTTTAAGCCAGAAGAAGCTTTTGCCTTGGCCAGGCGGTTCGAGATGTATTATACGCCTTTGATATCCAGTTGGCTGAACATGGTAGAGATTGAACTGTCGGTGCTTTCCAAGCAAGGCTTAGACCATCGGATTGGGGATAAAGTAGGGGCACAGCATGCTGTGCCCGTACTGCAGGAAGTGTTAGCTTGGGTAAAACAACGCGATGCTCAATGGGCAACAGTTGAGTGGAGATTTTCAAAGAACAAAGCTCGTGAAAAAGAAAAATTTCAAAGGTTCTATGTTATAAATCAAAATTAACTTTACAAGGTACTAGTCCTCCTCCAGAGGGATTTGGTGGGTAACCTTCTAAATCCTATAGACGCCAGGATAAGCTGAAAAGCCTCGTCAGGGGCGAACAGTCGGTAGCCCCTGACGCAAGCCTGGGGATTCAGAATTTTTCAGGTTCCTTAGCCGCATCCTGTTAAACAGGTCGCCCCGCTAGGGCTAACCTTCTTATCCTGGTACGTATGGGACAAGGGAGAGAGTTCAGACCGAAAAGAAAGCTTTTCCCCCTCTTAGCCTGATGCGTAGGACGTATTCCGTACCTGAGGATTTTCCGGATTTTTATAACTTTGGACCTGCTTAATCATCCCGAGATCTTGTGATGACAACCTATGAAATAGGAATTATCGGTGCAGGAACCATGGGGAGTGCTGCAGCCTTTCACTTAGCTAAACGGGGTCATCGGGTGATTACCTTTGAACAATTTCAGGTAGTCCATGACTTTGGAAGCCATAGTGGAAGGACCCGGATTATCCGCCATGCCTATCATGAATCTCCGGATTATGTACCTTTAGTTTTACGGGCGGATGAACTCTGGCTTGAACTGGAGAAAATCCACGGACAGACTTTATTGATTCGCACTGGTGGGCTCGATATGGGACCGGCGGGTTGCTCATTTGTTCGAGGTGCCCTCGAAGCCTGTAAGGTCCATCACCTCCCCTATGAACATTTAAAAGCCGGAGAGATCATGAAACGATGGCCCGCTTTTCGAATCCCGGAGAACTGGGAGGCCTGCTACAATGCCCAGGCAGGATTCCTCATCGTGGATCGATGTATTCAGGCCCATATTCAGGGGGCCCGGGCAAAAGGAGCCAGTGTCTGTGAAGGAGAAAGGGTTCTTTCTTTTGAAGATCAGGGTACTCAGGTACAGATTAGAACAGATCGGGATATTTACACCGTTGGTCGCCTCATAGTATGTGCGGGTTCCTGGACCTCCAGGCTCCTTAAAAACCTTGGATTGCCCCTGGTGGTCCGGCGTAAAACCATGGCCTGGTTTCGTCCGAGAAACCCGGCAGATTTTGTACCGGAAAAATTCCCTATTTTTATCACGGAGAGTGAAGAAGGGGCTATCTATGGACTCCCCCTGTACGATCATCCGGGAGTAAAAATGGCAAACCACTACGGTGGAATCCCCACACACCCGGATCAGGTAGACAGAACTTTTCAGGAAACGGACGTGACGGAAGTAAAGAACTTTGCCCGAAAATATCTACCCGGCCTGACCGAGGAGATCCTTGAGGGGAAGATTTGCTTATATACCTTAACCCCGGATGAGCATTTTATCATTGACTTTTATCCGGATAAATCCCATATTGTCATCGCAGCCGGTTTTTCCGGCCATGGCTTTAAATTTGCTCCGGTTGTAGGAGAAATTTTGGCCGATCTGATCATAGAAGGAAAGACCCGTTATTCCATCGGCAAGTTCCGAATTTCAAGGTTTTTTTAACTTCCTGACCCCGTACGTTATTCTTTCCGGCGCCCTCAGGAATAATCAGGAATAAGGAGAGCGGATGAAGAAGACCTTACAAAGGATAGATCTTAAACCCGAACGACAACCGGCGGCAGGATGTCTGATAGTCTTACACGGTCGAGGGACCAACGGTTATGACCTTGTTCCCATCGTTCAAGCTTTCGGACTTCCAAGGCTTCAATACATCTTTCCCCATGCCCCCTTTCCGGTTCCCTTTATTTTGGAAGGGAGAGCCTGGTATGAGCTTCCTCCCTATGATCAGGAGGGAATTCTGGAAAGTCGTCAGCTTCTTTTTAACTTACTTGAAGAATTGGAAGGAGAAGGCTTATCTTCTGGTCAGATTGCCCTGATGGGTTTCTCTCAAGGAGCCGTAATGAGTTTAGACGTGGGGGTTCGTTACCCCCACAGACTGGCCGGAATCATTGCTTTAAGCGGGTATCTTCCTTTTCCTGAAAGGTTACATCAAGAGAAATCTCCGGTTTCTCAAGGGCTTCCCATTCTTCTCGTCCACGGAACCGAAGATCCTGTGGTCCCTATTTTTGGATCATGGCAGGCAGCCCAGATTCTCAAAGAGGAAGGATTTTCCGTACGCTTCCTGGAGTACCGTATGGGACATGAGGTAATCCCGGAAGAAGTAGCAGAAGTCCGAAGGTTTCTGCAAAACCTCTTCCCGGATCACCTTTAGGAAATAACTTCTTTGGCAGCCAAGGCTTTTTGAATCATTTCCCTGGCCTCTTCAAGCTCAATACTCGAAGCAATTGCCAGTTCTTTGGCCAGCTCTTCAGAAGACGCCTCATAAAGTTGCCTCTCTGACCCGGGTTTCAACAGTCCACTTTGAAAAAACTTATAAAGGGTTGATACCACCAAAGCCAGCCCTCGAACACTACCTATCCTTAAAGCCTGTATCTGTTCCTCGTACCTCTCAGAAGCCGTTTTATTTAGATTCAGGTCGGAGGGACCTTCCCGAAGTATTTTCATAATCTCTGGAATATCCTTTTTCTCCATAACCTTTCGAAGTCCTAACTTTGCACTGGAGTTCACCGGAATATACACCATCATCTGCGCTTCCCGTCTTTTCAGTTTTACCTTGTAAAACAATTTCCTTTGACCATCAAAATCCTTATACGTAACATCTACGATCTCTCCCTGGCCGATACGAGGGTAAACGACTCGATCTCCTTTCTTAAATCGCATGGAAGATCTATAGTTTAAGCAACCTGGCGGAATCGCCAGTGCTAAGGCCGCCTTTCCTCGACCTAGAATCTCCCCTGAAGGCACTCCATAGGTACCCTCAAATGCTATTGCCTGATTTTAATTTCTCTATAAGAGGTATCAAAAACCAATTTTAAACAATTTGAACCACCTAAAGTTGAATTTTCTCCAAAAGAAAACTACCGGGATTTTAATCCTGTAAATCAAAATAACTCTTTAAGTTCAACAACTTACAACTTACCTCCTAGTATGGAGGTTATCTTATTTAACAAATTTTGTCAACTTTTATTTTTCAAAACTAAAATTACCTGGAGTTGCTACTTTGTAAAGTTAAATTTGAATGGCTATTCTACCCTCACCCCCCAACCTCCTCTCCCGAGGCTTCGGGAGAGGGGGCGTTTGGGGAGTTGATCTGGAGATCTGCCGACTCCCCTCTCCCACAGCGTGGGAGAGGGGCTGGGGGTGAGGGTAGAGCATTCCACAAAACTAACTTTACAAGGGATTACTTAAGTTCTGGAGTTTTCCCCCACTTTTCTTCAAAAAATTCTAAAGGGTAAAACTCGTAGGTCACCTCCAGTTCCTTAACCTCCTTGGGAGTATCCCAGCTTAACTGGAAGGTCAGGGGAAGCTCTTTTTCCTCACCGGGTTGAAGGGTTTCTTGTAGAAAGCAGAAACACTGGACAATACGGAAATAAGACTCCTGACTCCTGGGTTCAATTCTATGAAGGGCCTTCCCGGTCACAGGTTTATCCGAGAGGTTCTTCACCCGATAAACGTTTTGTAATGTCTCCCCCGGCTGTATCAGAACTAATTTTTGTACAGGCTCAAAGGACCAGGGAAGATCGTTTTTGACAACCCCTTTAAAGTTCACGCGAACGCCACTTCCCCAGTTGAGAAAGACCCGCCAGCCCTCGTTTTCCCTTATCAACTCCAGGGGTTGCTCCCCTTTTACTAAAGGAATTTTTCCGGCTCTTTGGAGGGCTTCCAGTTTTTCTAAAAGTTCCTCCCGGGAGGCTCCCTTGGGACGTTCTTCCTCCAGAAGGAGGCCCTCAACTTCCGGAGCGTTTCCATCAGGAAGACTGATATTTACGGTAACTTTGGCCCGATCTCCCTGGATTTCGGTTTTGATGTCTTTATACGTAATAAAACTGGCCAGTTTTTCAGCCAACTCCAGGGTCAAACCGGTAAACGAACCATTCTCCCGAAGATAGTCCTCCCTTGTCTTAAATTGACGATCTGAGGTTGAAGTTAATTCATAGGCTTTTGAGTAGTTTCGGCTGTAAATAGCCTTGATGTAAGCCGTCACAACGGCTTCGATTTTTTCTTTATCTTCTGTCGGTTGAGAGGGAGTGGAGGAAGTCTCAACGTGGGAAGCAGCTTCATGTCCCAGCATCCATAAAATTACAACCCACGACAGTAACGTAATCTTGACCGTAAGGGGAATCAAACTCTTCTTCATTTTCTTTTCCTTTCTGTAGAAAAGCCAGGAGCCAGAAATTCTGGTCTTAGCTTTTAGATTACGATCTCAGATTCCTGGTCCTTGATTTCCGGATCTTTATCTTTTTCTTTCCTCAATGGCCTACTGTACTTTCCCGATCTGTGATCGGGAATGCCGACTATCTTGATTGCAAGGGAAATATGCAGGCGAGACGCCTGCGCTCCCACGGACTTACCAGGGAGCCCCCGTTGTAAATTCCCTCCTGGAGGAGGTAAGAGCGTCTACTTTAGGTTAATTCCAGTGGGAACGATAACGCTTAATTCTGTAAAAGCAGGATCGAATATTATCAAAGTACGTCTCCGGACCTGCCATCGTCAAGGTTTGGGGAATATCCTCCTGGCTTTGGGAAAGCCGACCAACGCTTCTCTCCTCCCTTCAAGTTTTCTCTATCGGATTAAAAACTTGCTTGACGGGGTGGGAATTAGTACCTAACATCTGATAAAAGAGATAGAAAAAGGATCAGATTAACCATTCCGATAAAACAGTCTTATCATTTCGAATCTACGGTTATGAAAAAATCCAAATACGAAAAATACATTGACGAAACAGAAATTATCCAGATCGTTTCTGATCTGGTCAGGCAGCATACTGTAAATCCCCCCGGCAACGAATATCTCTGCAAAGAGATTGTTACGGAAAAGATGAAGCGTTTAGGAATGGAAGTGAGTTATTATGAGAAAGAGCCTGGGCGAACCAACGTGGTTGGAAAAATAGGTCGGGGAAAGCGATCTCTGGGTTTTGTCAGTCATATGGATGTCGTTCCACCCGGTGAAAGGAGCTTATGGGAAACGGATCCCTTTACTCCAACCCTTCGGGATGGAAAAATTTTTGGTCGAGGGACCCTCGACGATAAAGGTTCTTTCGCCTGTGCTTATAGTGCCTGTAAAGCTTTCCTGGCAGAATATCCCGACTTTGACGGAACCCTATACCTGGTTGCTGCTGCCGACGAAGAATTGGGTTCTAAGTTGGGAATTATTTACCTGATCCAGGAATGTGGCTTGCACTTTGATGTAGCCATTATCCCCGATGGTGGGAAGATGAACGTTTCCATTTATGGGGAAAAAGGTGTTCTCTGGCTGGAAATTATCAGTATGGGCGTTCAGGTTCACGGTTCCATGCCCCAACTGGGGAAGAACGCCATTGTTCCCCTGGCAGAGTTGGTGGCAGAGCTTAAAACTCTGGACCTGGGGGATAAATACGATCCTGCTTTTGATGGATGGACCATGAACATCGGTACTTTCCATGGAGGGACAAATACCAATATGGTCCCGGCCAGTGCCCGAATCACCATTGATTTCAGGCTTCCTCTGGGTATTAGCAAAGAACAGGTATTGAGGGCCGTGGAAGATAAAATCGCTGCGGTAAAAAGGAAATCCCCCGATGCTAACTTCCAAGTCAAAGTTCTCCACGAAACCCAACCTCACCTTTCCGATAAACAATCCCTCATTATGAAAAGCTTTGACCAGGCAGCAAAAAAGCTGGGTATTCCCATGGAATATACAACCATGGGTGGTAATACCGTGGCTAAAGATCTCTTCTTCGCTGGGATTCTTTCAGTCGTTCACTATCCCGGGGATGATAGATTAGCCCATGTACCCAATGAGTTTGTAAAAATCGAGGATCTTCTATTGGGAAGTGTTTTATACGCGGAGACTTTGGAAGCCTATTTCATTCACCAAAAGTAAAAGATACCGTATCTCGGATAAAACGTAAAGAGGATCCGCTCCGGATACCTCTTCTTACGTTTTGTGTTTTAACGTTTATACCGTTTCCGTGTTGGGATAGAACATAACCGGCAGGGGCAGTCCTGTAAGTTGTTCCGTTAAAGGGGGGTCCCATAGCATTGCCCCTACCCTTTATGTAACCTTTTCACGGTGAACAGGTTATGAGAGATCATGTCCTTCAATCAGCCTGGGAATTATGAAATCTACGCTTTAAAGTATGCGGAAAAACAACTAGATGCCTGTCAATTCTTTTATCGAAATCCCTCCCATGAGAAAGTAACCCTTTATTTTTATATATGGTGTATTTTAGGTGGACCTTTTCCCATCCTGGTGGATACCGGCTTTTGTTATGAAGATGCCCAGGTTCGAGAGATCTCCAACTATGTCAATCCGACGTCCCTATTAAGCAAGATCGGGGTTGATGCGTTGGAGGTTTCCCTGGTCCTGATCACCCATCTTCATTGGGACCACTGGGGAGGATATTCTTTGTTCCCCAGGGCTACCTTCTGGGTCCAAAGGGAAGAAGTTGCTTTCTTTACAGGTCCTATCGCCCGCTATGAACCCTATCAAAGGGTTACGAATCCGGCAACACTGGCCGAACTGGTCAAGCTAAATTATGGGGGTCGGATCTTTATGGTGGAAGGAGACCGGCAGGTGATCCCGGGGATCCGAGTGTATTGGGTAGGAGGTCATACAGCAGGTACTCAAATTGTGACCGTTCAGACGGCCCGTGGAAACGTTGTATTGGCTTCTGACGCTTCACACTTTTATAGAAATATCGAAAGAAGAGATCCGGTCCAGATTATCACCCATCTACCCCAGATGCTTATGGCCTTTGAGAAAATAGAAGAGTTGGCCGGCTCTAAAGAGCTCATTGTTGCCGGGCACGATCCTCAGGTGGTTACCCGATTTCAACCCCTGGAAGAGGGAATTATCAAAATAGCTTAATCTAGAACCGGAAAATACGAAGCCGAAAGCAAGAAACCAAAAAATCTTCCCTTGCTTCTGGCTTCTGATTTTTCATATGGCAACTGTAACGGTACGATCCAAAGAAAACCTTCAGCAAGAGATCATTACTTCGAATTATCGATTTATAGCCGATGAACCTAAAGAAGCTGGAGGGGACGGGAAAGGTCCCGACCCCTATGAACTCATCTTATCTGCGCTGGGGGCCTGAACATCGATGACTTTGCTGCTGTATGCGCGGCATAAAGGATGGCCTCTCGAACAGGTCGAAGTGATCCTCAGTCATCAGAAAATCCATGCCAAAGATTGTGCAGAGTGTGAAAATAAGGAAGGAAAAATCGACCGAATTGAGCGAAATATAAGGGTGAAGGGCAACCTGACCAGAGAGCAACAAGAACGGCTCTTACAAATTGCCAATAAATGCCCGGTCCATCTGACCTTAACTCGAACCAATCAGATTATCAGCTCGTTGGCACAGGTGGATAAAGAACCCAATCCCCTATAAATCGCAAGGGGCTTACGGGAAACGAAAAAATAAAAAGACCGAACGGTAAGGAAGTATGGAATATGCGGACTGGATGAGGAGGGATCTGTGTTGATTTTTTATCCAGGGTCTATAATATATCCACCTTTTTCCCTACCATCCGGTTTCCTTACAAAAGTTTGCCCGTTCGGGCAAAAATCCTCTTCGCCCTATCAGGAGGGTTCCTTCTCTACGATTAGCTCATTCTGGATGGCTTTTACGCCTTTAACCCAGGCCAGTCTGGCGGCTTCTGTACTTAAAGAGTAGGTTTCCACCGATCCGGTTAAGGTTACAATCCCATCCTTGACGTCTACATGGACATTCTTAAAGTTCGGATCACCAGCCAGATTTTTTTCAACGGCCATTCGGATATTTTCATCTTTATCGGAAAGATGTTCCGGTCTCACCCTCTCGGAAACAACCAGGTTATTTACCACCCCTCGTTTTCCTTCTATTCCCTGGGCTACTTGCTCGGCACGCTGTTTTTCATTTTCCGAAGAAACCGTCCCTTTTAAGTAAATGACTCCATCTTTGGTATCTACATCAATATCAAAGGCGCTTACGTCGGGGCTGGCCAGGAGGGCCATTTTAGTTTTAAAAGTCAACCACCAATCGGAATGTGTTTTTGTTTGAGCGGTATCCGGATCCTTAGCCGGTTCCCGGGCTTCGGCTCCACTTCCTCCTACCAACTGAGAAATCAGCATAAAAACTAAAAATACAGCCAGAAATCCTTTCCCTAAAACCAGAAATAATCTTATAACTCCCTCCTGATGAATCTGAATTTTTCCATTTTCCACAGGATTATGGGCTTATTATCCTTCACCTTATAGGGGAATCTGTGTAGCTAATTTAAATGGGGTTTGTAAACTTTTCCAATATCTTCCTATTTTTGGTTTTCTTTAGTTCAAGTATCTCTAAAAAGTAAAACCCGCAATTCTGGTACCAGGGATCTTTTCTTTTCCGGGCATGGGTGGGGAAGGTCCTCCCGGCTGCAGGTCTTTACCCTCTACCCGGTGCTTTCAGAGCCGGAAGATCTCAGAGGGGGAGGGATGAGAAAAAATCGGGTCCCCGGAAGAGAAACGGGAAGCTATAGGCCGGGATTCAGGTATATTTCTACCCCTCTGTAAGAAAGGTGAGAATTCAAGCCTTGACGGAGAACCGGATAGATCTCTGAGGTATTTAAAACCTCAGAAGGTTTAAGCTCAAAATAAGGCTTGGCGGCGGTTCCAAAACCCCAAAATACGGGAGATCTGGGGATTTTCAAAACTTTAAGGGGGAGAACTCCGAGGTTTTCAAAACCCCGGAGTTCTCCCCCCTGCTATTCCAAAATTTTAGACCTGGTTCTTTTTTCTTCTCCCTCTTTCTTATACCATTACTGATTTAATTCGACGTATATCTCATCCCTGGATACCAACTTAAGCCAGTCCCTATACGGG